>JAKDZT010000350.1 GCA_030462125.1 Tetragenococcus sp. | reverse complement strand
AGTATATATTCTGGCGGATTATAAATCAATAGTAAAAGGGTATTATTCACATTTCCCTTGCTTATATACTCTGTATACAAAATTCGGTTTAATAATTTTATCTATCAAAAGAATTACGAACACAATTACAATGGTTTTATCGTCTATTATGACGCTTTAAATGATTTACACTAGGTTTAGTACCTAAGCACCCCTAAATGCTCTTATAATTGATTTTTGAAGCCTTATATCATAAAAATAGGACAGAGTATATTTTCAACTCTGTCCTCGTAAAAAAATTACTTTATATCATTTTTCCTTAATTCTGGAGGTAATAACTGATCTAATTCTTTATTTGTAAAAAACTGTTCTTCTTCAACTTTCAAAGCTTTTTGAGTCTCTTTATAGCTTTTGGATGATGTTTTTGGCGAATCCGAATATACTTCACTTGTACGATACAAAAGATTATCCCTTTTGGAACGAATTTCTACAACTTCTAAATCATTAAAATCTGTTAATAGTGATAAATATTCTTCTCTTATTGGCCATAGTTTATTCGTTGAATTTTTATGTCTAATTATATCAGAAGAAATATCAAACTTTAAAGTAATTGAATTTAATATTAAAAGTGATGATGATACTATGCTTGCTATAACTGTTGCTTTTATTCCTTTTTCAAATATTACTGAAATAATTGTGCCTGCTGAAATAGCAGACAATAAAATTTGTAGTAGCTTTATGTTTCTTTCAAGTTTAACTAAATACTGGATTTCTTTCTCATGAGAGGTTAGTGAATAGCACACTTTTCCATATGAATTAAGAATTTGAGACCTTAGTTTTTCTTGGTTATCCTGAGAACTTATTGCCATAGATTTCCCTCCAACTTCTTTTCGCTAAACTTGGGTACTTACTCTCATCTTCAATTGCTTCTAAAGACTTTTTATACGCTTCTTTAGCTTTCTTTGCTGTGATATATGGGTATTTAAATTGTAAAGCTCTATAAGTACCTGGTGTATAAAATGTTTTATGGGTGTTTTCTGATAAATATTTAAAAAAATCTCTCGTTATCCAATCAAAATATATGTATGGGTCATTATCTACATAAGAAGCATTTAAATAATAATCATATACAACAGTATCTAATAATTCACCAGACATTGTAATATCATTTGTTTCTCTCCAGCACCTAATCATTCTGCAAATTTTTTTCATTGTATAATTATGAGTAGAATGACGTGCATTGAAACGTTTTTTTTCTTCTTTAGGGTCCATTTTTTCCCAAGAACCGCCATCATTAGTGTCCGGATAACAAAAACTACCATCTGAATACATAAAGGCAGGCACTATTTCATATCTAATCCCATCTGAAAAAGAAATGACTATAACTTGTCCATCTGATGATAGATTAGAGGTAGAATAAGTTTTTGTTAGTTTATCCTTAACTTCTGATAACAGTTGAGATTGAATATTTCCAATCCTATTATCAAACCTTTCTTTTGTAGCCCATGGAAGTATAACAATAATATCTATATCACTTGTAAATATTTCTGTTCCCCTTCCATAGGATCCAACATATAAAGAATTATCTGTTTCAGATTCTGTATTCCAGTATTCTAAATTTATTCTTTTTGTAATTGCTTTATATCTTTTTCTAACTTTATCAATGGTATTAGAATTCATATAAATATTGTTGTGAAATTTTCTAAACCAAATTCCTACACTAATAATAATACCTCCTTCTATAAATACATTCCTATTATTAAATTTATTCATATTAGCCAATCAATTCTATAATTTCTGTATATTTTTTCTTATAAAAATCTAATCTCCCCATTCCAATAAAGTTCTATCATACCAAGTTATTTTATCAGGATCTGT
>JAKDZT010000349.1 GCA_030462125.1 Tetragenococcus sp. | reverse complement strand
ATCTTGATAAGTAATCATTTCAACAATGAAAAAATAATAAAGAAAACGTTTTCTTTATTATAAAAAAATATGATTATAAAGCTATTTAAAAGGGTTTGTGGAAATTCGGTTTTGAATGATGTATAATTCAATTTATGAGGTGTTTTTATGACTGAAACAATAATGAAAAAAATCGAGAATCGAATTCGAATTTTGCCTAAAGGCACTGTCATTATTCCTTCAGATTTTGCTAAATTAGGGAATGACAATGCAATTCGACAAGGTATTTATAAATTGACTCAAAGAGGTATTTTAATTTCCTTAGGAAATGGGATGTACAAAAAAGCAAATTTCAATGAATTACTTCAGAAAGAAGTACCCGTTGATCCGAATCAATTAGCGAAGGCATATGCAAGGAAAAAAAATTGGATAATTTTTCCATCAAAAAACTTGGCATTAAATGTGTTGGGACTATCTACTCAGGTACCCAATACTTATACGTATAAATCAAATGGAACCAATGCAGAAGTGCAAATTGCGAATAATCGCATTGTATTTGAAAAAGTGATGCCAAAGAATATGGCCAAAAATCAGATTTCAAATATCGTAATCGAAGCAATTAATTATTTAGGAAAAGAAACGATTACTAATGAGGATTTAAGAACGATCAAGAATCATTTGAGTGTCAAAGAACTTAATAATTTAAAGTCAGATTCTCAACGGTCAACGATATGGATTAAAGAATTGATTCAGGAAATGGAGCAACTATGATGGAGCAATTTTTAAAACTTAAAAATCAAGATAAGAGGGATGTATTTTTTGTTACCGCAGAGCAAAAAAAGATGTCCGCTCTCATCCTTGAAAAAGATTTCTGGGTTTGCTTTTTGTTGGATGTTCTTTTTCATCAAAGTATTTATAAAGATCATTTTGTTTTTAAAGGTGGTACATCCCTATCCAAAGGGTATAAAATCATCGAACGGTTTTCAGAAGATATTGATTTAGTACTTGACTGGAAGCTTTTGGGATATGAAGAAAATACACCATGGGAAGAGCGGAGCAATAGGAAACAGGAACAATTTAATGAGAAAGCAAATAGGTCGGCGATATTATGGATTAATGAAAAGTTGAGGCCAGAATTAGAAAATTTAGTAGCTGGAAAAGTGTCTGACTTTCGTTTTACGATTGATTCAAATGATGCGCAAACACTGTTGTTTCATTACCCTTCTGTATTTCAAGAAAGTAGTGCAAATATTCAAAAAGTCGTCCGCTTAGAAATTGGACCGCTAGCATCCATGTTACCAACAGAGATGATTGATATTACTTCATACGTCGAGGAAGCTTTACCTCAACTTTTTCAAGGTAACTCTAGTTTAATTAAGCTAGTAAAAGCAGAGCGAACTTTTTGGGAGAAAGCAACTATTTTACACAAAGAAGCGCATCGGTTAAACAATAGAACACCCATTAGGTATTCAAGGCACTATTATGATTTGTACCAAATGAGTAAAAGTGAAATTAAGCAGCGAGCTTTTGAGAACTGTGAACTGTTAGCACAAGTTGTTGCCTTTAAACAAAAATTTTACCGTTCTAATTCAGCTAAATATGATTTGGCTACGCTTAAACAGATTAGATTACTTCCCAATTCAAAGCAACTGGAGCTTTTAGAAGAAGATTATCAGCAAATGCAGGATATGATTTTTGGAGAGAAAGTTTTATTTAGTGAAATTATGAAACGTTTGGAAATGTTGGAGGATGAGATTCATGAGATTAGCTGAAAAAGGTATTTTAAATTCTATTAAATCATAGAATTTAGATGTTTTAGTGGCGTTTTTAGTTTTTGTAGTTAAATTAAAGTAAATTGTAGATGCGGAGAAAATTGAA
>JAKDZT010000348.1 GCA_030462125.1 Tetragenococcus sp. | reverse complement strand
TTTTGATATACAAAAGTATGACAATTATGCCATGGAAGAATTTACTAAAATGATTAATTATCGCGATTGATTATTATAAATAAAATTATTGCGAGTTTTTTGTACAAGAAGGCTAGTTTATAAACTTAGATTAAATAGGAGTATTTAAATTATGAAAAAAGTTCTTGTAAGAGCTGGAATGTCGCCGTTAGATACTTTCAGCGCAGATGAAATGATTAAAAGAAATGCAATTGGAAACAATGTGGGTAATTTAATGTACGCCTATAGCGTTTTTAGAAATTTGACTACGGAAAATGTAGAATTAACTGCTGATTATTATCGGGCAGACCCGGCTGATGCTGATATGATCAATGAAACTTATGATTCATATGTTATTCCATTAGCGAATGCGATTCGTCCAAGTTTTATTCCCACCCTTAAGAGATATACAGCTTTAATAGAAAAACTTAAAATTCCTGTATTTGTTGTTGGTATGGGAATGGCTTTTCCTTATGAACCCAACGTTAAGCAAGAGAGACCTTTTGATAACGACGTGAAACATTTTGTCAGTGCTGTGTTGGAAAAGTCAAATATTTTGGGCTTAAGAGGACAAATTACTTCTGACTATCTTTCTTATTTAGGCTTTAAGGAAGGAAGAGATCATATGGTAATTGGTTGCCCTTCAATGTATACTTTTGGGGATAATATAAAAATTCGAGATACCGAATTGAATAATAATTCTGCAATAAGTATAAATATGACACCTACAGCAGATCAAAAAGTGTTAAAATTCTTAAATGACCTTTCGGGTCAGTATAAGAATTTAGAATTTACGCCACAAGACTTAGACGAGATGATATTGACTTATTCTGGTACTCCTTCTTTAGGGGCGGCAATTAACTCAAAGGTTAGCAACTATCCTAATAGTTTGAACTCTGCTGTATATAAGAATAACCAAGTGAAATTTTTCTTGTCGGCTCCTTCCTGGATTGATCACATGGGAACAATTGATTTAAGTATTGGAACGAGACTGCACGGCAATGTTGCACCAATTCTTGCAGGTACGCCAAGCATAGCTATCCCAATTGACGCAAGAATGAGGGAACTAACAGAGTATCATAATTTCCCACGTGTTCCTGTTAACGAAATACGCGAAGACATGAAATTAGAAGAGTTATTGGGAAAAGTAGATGTTCATTCAGTTGAAAAAAATCAAAAAAGAAATTACGATAACTTTATTAACTTTTTAGACAAGAATGGCATTGAAAATGTTTATCATTATAATTCAAAAGGCTTGAAAACACCATTTGATGGAAAGCTTGAACAAGTTAATTTGAAGGAACCACTTATTCCTATAACTTCTTGTGACGCTGAAGAAATGACTGAAAGATTACAAAAAAACTTCGATATCATCGTAACGAAACAAGAAAAAGAAAAAAATAATAACGGTAAGAAACTTAAAGTGAAAACTAAAGCTGTTTCTAAGTTGAAGAATGATTTGAATGAAAAGTCCAAAGAACTAAATGAAAAAAATGAAGCTGCATCTAAATTAAAGAATGATTTAGAGAAAAAGACTGAGGAACTGAACGAAAAAAATAGACAAAATGAAGAATTAACTCTTAAAGTTCAAACTATGGAGAATTCAAAATCGTGGAAATTAACGAAGCCGTTGCGTAATTTCGGACAAAAATGAGTTTAAAGTAATATGATATGCTATTTTTTGACGAATGATATTTGTGCAAAAAGTAGTTTATCATTTGTAAGTCGAACTATTTATACACTATCTTCAAAGATAGGTATAAATAGTTCGTTTTTATTTTTACTGTTTGTAAGTGAACCAATTTCATAATTCACTTTTCCAAAAAAGCAAACACTCATCCAATTTCG
>JAKDZT010000078.1 GCA_030462125.1 Tetragenococcus sp. | reverse complement strand
GCTCCCAGAATGAATCTCTCACAATAAATTTTTGCTTCATATTAAGTTAACTCCTTTGTCATATTTTTCATTAATCGTACAATAATAATGTTGAATATTCAACATTATTATTGTACTGTAGTAAAAAGAGGTGGAATTTCAATGCTAAATTTGGTAACTACATTAAATAAACAAGGGTTGTATTACGAATTATATCAACACCAAGAAATCTTCAGTAACGAGGATGCCTTAGTTGTTAAAGCAAAAAAGGGTTTCTCAGGTACTGAAACAAAAAGCTTATTTTTAAAAGATTCCTATGACAAATATTATATCTTTTTCACTTTCACAACAAAAAAAGCGGATTTTAAAAAAATTCACCAATTAACAGGAAAACGATTAAAAATTGTTGCAAAAAATGAAATGGAACAGACAACTGGACAAAGAGCTGGCGCTGTTTCCCCGCTAGGCTATGATTCAAACATCACGATCATTGTTGACGAAGAGTTATTTAACCAGGAGAAATTAGTTTTGCTCCAGGTAGACCAGACCAAACAATGGTTATTTTAGCAAAAGATTTGCTTACTATTATCGGTTTATTTAAAAATAAATACTACATTTATCCCAAGGAGTGAAATCATTGTCTCAAATTTTACGAGAAATAGGAAACATCGCACGCGCCTTAGACTATATTAGTAATGTTGAATTTAAAGATATCCATTTGAATAAAGGGCAATACCTTTATCTAAGTAGAATTTATGAAAACCCAGGTATTATCAATGATAACTTAGCCAAGTTAGTCAAAAATGATCGCACAGCTGTAGCTAAAACAGTAAAACATCTTGAACAGGAGCAGCTGATTTTAAAAAAAGCTGATTCAACAAATAAAAAAATTCGATGCCTTTTTGTCACACAAAAGGGAGAAAAATTACATGATTATCTGCAACGAGAAGAGAAATATTCAAGTAAACAAGCATTAGCTAATCTTTCCTTAAAAGAACAAAAGCAATTATTGAACTTATTGAAAATAGTGAGCTCAAATGTTTCATTCGATTGGGACTTTGTTCGGCAAGGTTATAAAAGAAATTACGAATAGAACTGTTTTATTCTTGCTAATTAGAAAACTCATCTACATTAGTAAAAGAAAGTTAGAGTAGCAAGTTATAAACTAATATAGATTATCTAAAACCTTTTATTACAAAAAAACCAGCAACTTTTTTACGAAAGTACTGGCTGATTTTGTTAATATAATCATTAAAAATTTATTCTCAATTGCGTCACTGCAATAAAGTACTAAATTAAAAAAACTTGGGTACCTTTATTTGAACACCCAAGTTTTTTTAATAATCAACTAGCTACTAGCATTGAAATAATCAAAATAAGTAAGTTCAAAACACCTAAAACAATTATTGGTTTACGCATAAATTTTATCCAAGTAGAGTAATTTACTTTTGATACTTCCAATCCACCCATTACAACACCCGAAGTAGGCGTAATTAGGTTAATTAAACCACAACCAGAGGCAAAAATCATAACCATCACATCTGGACTTAAACCTATGTTATTTGCTAATCCACCCATAACAGGAATAGAAACATAGGCCAAACCTGAAGTAGAAGGGATTATGAAAGATAGACCTAAATACAATACATAAGCACCAATTACGAATAAAATTGGAGAGAAATCTTGTAATAACCCTGCAGCTTTATCCAAAATAAATAGATCTAAATAGGTAGTAGACATTAATACTGAAGCACCACGCGCTACTACGATAATTAAAACAACAGATAACATATCTTTACTACCTTCAACAAAAGAATCTACTGTTTCCTTCTCAGAGAATCTTCCAACAATTGCACAAATTAGACCGATAATGAAGAACCACATTGCTAAATCTCCAAAATACCAATCGCCGAAACTTTCTCCTGTTAAAAAGGAAGTCCATCCATCAAAAATCGTAACCCCAAAATCTCCCCAAGGAATCAACGATACAATCATAACTAGAAAACAAAATGCAAAAATAGATAAAATAATTTTATGACGTTTCGTAAAAGTCAAATCTTTTTTATCTTCTTGCCCGAAGTTTTCTTTCATATCCTCTTGTTCTTGCAATGAAAGAATTGTTGAACCCTTGTCTTCTTTTACTTTTTTAGCGTAACGCATCACAATAAAAATGGAGTAAGCAGTAGAAACAGCCCAAAGCATAAATCCTATCAATAAAATGACCCCTGTGTTAGGCTGAATACCGATTCCCCTCAAAGCATCCATTGCTACGCCTGTTGAAAATGGATTAACAGTTGAGCCAATTACCCCTGAGCCAGAACCGAGTAACACAGTACCTACAGCAACAATTGTGTCAAAACCTGCCGCTACTAGCGTAGCAGTTAATAAGCTATAGAAAGGAATTGTTTCTTCAGCCATACCATAAGTAGATCCACCAATTGAAAATAATACCATTAAAATAGGAATTATAATTAATTCATTTCCCTTTAACTTTTTTACCACCGTTTGTATGCCAGATTCAAGTGCGCCCGATTGAGTAACAATATTCAAAAAACCACCTAGCACTAAAATAAACACACTAATTTCAATTGCATCACGGAAACCATTGAATGGAGCCATCACAATATCTGATATTTTAGCGCCAACTACTTGATTAACCGTCTCGCCATCGACCGTCTGCGGAGAAAATGTCTGACCATTTAGTATTATTGTTAGTATACCTAAAGCAATAAGAATAATAAATAAAATACTAAATGACGATAATTCTTTTCTTTTCTTTTTTTTTGCCATTTTATTTTTCACAGTTAGAGACTGTGTCCGACCTTCTTTCTTTTTAATTTGTTAGTCGTTCAACAAAAAAAGTACTGTCTAAGAAAATCAACCGTTTATGATTATAGCGAATCAGTTTTGATTGAACGAGCTGTTTAATTATGCTACTAGTGGTCTCCCGAGTTGTACCACTCATTGTCGAAATATCCGTAATCGTCACCGGAGAGGCAAGTTCTATTTCGCCTGTCCGTTGATTCCGTTCTGCTAAATCACTAAATAAAATTGCAAGAGAAGTAATAACACGATCATAAGTATTACTTATTATGCCCTTTTGAATTTTCATATTTTTAGTTTTTAAGGCCTCAGATTGTATCTGTAAATATTTGACTAATTGTTTCGCATTATTACTAAGAAGTTTCTCAAAGAATTTTACTGGTATAATAACGACTTCAATATCCGTTTGCGCGATTGCTGAAAAAGTATAAGTCTCATCATAAAACAATCCAATTAAGGGAAACAGTTCATCGCTAGGTATGAACTGTAAATACATGAATTCCCCGTTGATGTCGGATTTTTCAATTCTAATTGTACCTGAGTTCAAAAGATAAAGATGAGACCTGCTATCTCCTGGACTATACAATACTTGCCTTTTCCGGTAATTTCTCACTAAACTATTACGCTGAATCAAATTAATTTCTTGATCAGAAAAATATTGAAAGTATTTATTATATCTCGTAATCACTTCTTCTATCTCCATTTTAACTCTCCTAAAAAGCTTTTATTTAGTTATAACGGTACCGATAGTCTCATTTTGTTCCATTTTACCTAAATTTTCTAAAGATGTAATTATCGCTTGTTTTTCCGGGTTATTATTCGCAAACGAGATAGCAGCTTCAATTTTAGGTAACATACTACCTGGTGCAAAATGACCTTGTTCTTTATATTCTTCTAATTCTGCAACTGTTACTTGTTCTAATTTTTTCTCATTTTCTTTGCCATAATTTATATATACATTATCTACACCTGTTAGAATGATAAAAGTATCAGCTTGAACTAAATCAGCTAGTTTTTCTGAAGCAAAATCCTTATCAATAACAGCTTCTACGCCTTGCAAAGATTTTCCTACAACGGGGATGCCACCACCACCACATGAAATCGTAACAACATCACTATTTACTAGCTTATTAATTGTACTTGCTTCATGGATATCAGTGGGTTTAGGGCTAGGTACAACTTTACGCCAACCTCGGCCTGCATCTTCTTTAAAAGTTGCTCCAGATTTCATTTCCTCATCTGCTTCTTCTTTAGTTAAAAATGGGCCTACTGGTTTTGACGGATTTTTAAAAGCGGGGTCATTCTCATCAACAACAACTTGTGTTAACACGGTAGCAACCTGTTTATCAATCTCTTTCTTAGCTAGTTCGTTACTCATAGCATTTGACAACCAATAACCAATGCTACCTTGTGTCATAGCTACACAAGTATCTAACGGCATAGCTGGATTCTTTTCACTATTAGCAGCTTGTTGTTGTAATAATAAGTTACCTACTTGTGGTCCATTTCCATGTGAAATAATCAAATCATTACCAGCTTGGACTAATTGAACTAAATATTTAGAAGTTTGAACCAACGCTTCTTGTTGCGCTTTCGCGCTGGCATCATCTGAAAGAATCGCATTTCCTCCTAAAGCTACGACAACTTTTTTACCCATAATTATTATGTCCTTCCTTTCCTTTAATAAATAAAAATTATTAGTAAAAAATAGTCTGCAGTTAACATTAATTAAACTATATAATAACCACAAACTATTTTTTACTTTTAAATTTAAAACAGTAAAACGTTTGCTTATTTACACACGTGGGATAAATAAATTACCTAACGTTGCAGCCATGATAGCTTTAATTGAATGCATTCTGTTTTCTGCTTCTTCAAATTGTCGTGCATATTTACTTCTAAATGCTTCATCAGTAATTTCCATTTCATCAATTCCATAATCCTCAGAAACCATTTTTCCATATTGTGTTTTAGTATCATGAAAAGCAGGTAAGCAATGGAGAAGGATTAAATTATTATCTTGGTTACCTGTTTTTTGGATCATATCCATATTAATTTGATAAGGTTTCAATAAATTAACTCGTTCTTCAAATTTGTCTTCTTCACCCATAGAAACCCAAACGTCAGTATATAAAACATTTGCATCTTTAACACCTTTTGCTACATCATCAGTAACCATCAATTGTGCGCCCGATTCTTTAGCAAATTTTTCGGCATAATTTACTACCTCTTGTGTAGGTGAAAGTTCTTTAGGTGAACAGATTCGTACGTTTACTCCTAAAATTGCCCCTGTTACTAAAAGACTATTTGCTATATTATTACGTCCGTCACCAACATAGACAAGAGTAATACCTTCTAATTGTCCAAAAGCTTCTTTAACAGTCATAAAATCAGCGATCATTTGAGTAGGATGCCATTGATCAGTTAATCCATTCCACACGGGAACACCAGAATGTTGTGCTAACTCTTCGACTGTGTCCTGACTAAAACCACGAAATTCAATACCATCAAACATGCTACCTAATACAATTGCAGTATCTTCAACAGATTCTTTCTTTCCTAATTGAATATCATTTGCACCTAAAAATTCTGGATGAGCCCCTAAATCAATAGCTGCAGTTGTAAATGCAGAACGTGTCCTTGTTGAATTTTTTTCGAATAGTAACGCAATGTTTTTTCCTTCTAAATAATGATGCGGTACGCCACGTTTCTTCAAATCTTTTAAATGCAAACTAAGATCAATAAGGTACTCTAATTCTCCACGAGTAAAATCTTTTTCAGCTAATGAGCTACGTCCTTGAAATACTGATGTCATTATAAACTCTCCTGTTCTTTATTTTGTAAGGTCTTCACGATATAAAGGCATACTCATACAACGAGGACCGCCACGTCCACGCACTAGTTCACTACCATGAATATAATTTAATTTTACCCCTGCTTTTTCTAACGCTTTGTTAGTTACCGTATTACGGTCATATACAACCACTTCCCCTGGAGCAATTGTTAAAGTGTTTGAACCATCATTCCATTGCTCTCTTGCAGCAGCAGTAACATTGCCATCACCACAACGAATTAATTGTACAGAATCACGGTTTAAATATTTTGCTAAAATGTGTTCCAATGTGTCCTCTTCTCGCACAATATTTAATTCGCCATCTGCTTTTGGTGTAATTGAATAAACTTCTAACTCACCTTCAATTTCTGGATGAATTGTAAATTTATCATAATCTATCATCGTAAAGACAGTATCTAAGTGCATGAATTTACGATATTCACCAATATTAAAGGCTAAAACGCAATTGAAACCTAATTCTTGTTTAAAAATATTTTTTGCTAGTTTTTCAATAGAAGCAGCTTCTGTCCGTTGAGAAATTCCTACGGCTAAAACGTCTTTAGAAAGTACTAATTCATCACCACCTTCAATACGAGTTGTATCATTACGATCATAAACTTTAGGGACTTCATTGCCTGCAAAACGTGGATGGTATTCAAAAATATACTGCCCATAGATAGCTTCTCTTTGTCTTGTTACCGAATACATATGGTTTAAAGAGACCCCGTTACCCATTGTAGCAAAATTATCTCGAGTAAAATATAGATTCGGCATTGGATCAATTATAAATGGATAAGCGCTTTCTATCATGTCAGCTAAACCTTCAATTTGGTATTCTGGCATTTCAACCTTTTGAATCCCGGCAACCGTTTTATCGATCAACTCACGATTATCTTCAGTCGCAATCAGCATTTCTCTTACTTTTTCTCTTACCGCATGACTACGAATACCTGCTTCATCTAAGTATTGATCAATGAATTGTATACGAACTTCTTCACTAACCAATGACTCCGCTGCCAAATCTTCCAAATAAACAACTTCTACTCCTTTATCACGAAGCATGCCTGCAAAATGGTCATGCTCCTTTTGAGCCTGTTCTAAAAATGGAATATCATCAAATAGTAGTCTTTCCAAATAATCAGGCATTAAATTTTCCAGTTCTTTCCCAGGTCTGTGTAACATAACCGTTTTAAGCTTTCCGATTTCTGAAAAAACATTAATTGGCTTACTCATAACTTAAGTCCTCCTCTTTATTTAACTTACAAAATAAGGATAATAAATTATCCAATCACCAATTGTGAAATATTCAGCAAATAAAAAGGAAATTATACAACGTTATTCAATTATTAGTATATTTTCAACGAAATAGAATGCGCTTTCTTTTTAAAATGCAAATTTTTGCTGTATATTTATCATTAATTTTTCATTTTATACATAATTTTTTTTATTCTTTAATTTGAAACGCTTGTTCACTTTAATACAATCGTTTCCCACTAGCTCATTTAACTACACTTTATAAGGAAAAAATGTGTAGTACTTGTTATAATAATAATAGAAGATCTAAAATTAGTTAAGTGAAGGTGATGAACAAATGAACCGTACACAACGTCAAGCTATCATAAAAAAAATTGTTACTGAAAATGAAGTTTCTACTCAAAACGAATTATTAAGCCTACTTGAAAAAGAAAAAGCTCTTACTACACAAGCAACCATCTCTCGCGATATACGGGAATTAAATATTACAAAAGTAGAAGATAATAGTGGAAAATCATATTATCGTATATTAAACAATTCTGTTTTAGGCACAAAGAAGAAGTCAGAAGAAGAACGTCTGAGCGATATTATTATGGAAACTGGAGTCTCTTTAACTCAAATAGAATTTACCAACCTACTAACAGCCCTTCCTGGCAATGGTAACGCGATTGGTGTTTTAATCGATAAAGTTCGTGTAGAAGTTAATAGCAAAATTGTTGGCTGTATTGCTGGTGATGATACCATTTTAATACTTTCTAAAAATGAAGAGGACGCTCGCATGGTGAATGAATACTTTCAACAATATTTATTTCACGTTTCTTAATAAAAATATTATTAAGTAGTCCTTTAGTTTTATTTTTGATATAATTAATATGAATTAAGATACATTAAGAGGTGAAAAAATTGCATAAAAATGAACGGCAAAGTTTAATCAAACAAATAATTAGTCAAAATACAATTCGGACTCAAGAAGAGTTATTACAGCGACTACAAAAAAAAGATATAACTATTGCACAGGCAACTATTTCTAGAGATATACGTGACTTAAAAATAATTAAAACAATTGATGAGAAGGGAAAACCTAAATTTGTACTATATGATACTTCTTCCTTACAAAAACAAGGAGAAACGGAGAAATTAATTAGTATATTTAATGATATAGTTACTAAGATCGAACACGTTCAATTCCTAACTATTGTCCACACACTTCCTGATAATGCTTCCTTATTAGCGTCGATGATTGATGAGATACATTTACCTGAAGTAAAATGCTCCCTTGCTGGTTTTGATACTGTTGTTTTGATCGTTTCAGATGAAACTCGTGCTATAGAGA
>JAKDZT010000077.1 GCA_030462125.1 Tetragenococcus sp. | reverse complement strand
AGATCCTGCCAAGGTTTAAACGGACCTTGGAAAAATTTAGAAATCATTCAGGTACTATTATTATTAGATTCTCGTTGAGAAATTAGTTAGGAGAGGGACTAAGTGAAAGCATTATCTTCACCAGTGGTTTATGAGTTTGATTATACTGAGCAATTTTTTAATGAAATCGCCAGTACCATCCCTGATAACAAGATTAAATACATATTAAATTACCCTACAGTTTATTTGATTAATGATAAAACAAAACAAGAAAACTTCTATGTATATGTTGGCGAATCAACAGATATTAGGCGAAGAACAGTCGAACATCTGCATGGTGATGTTCAGAAAAATAACAGTTGGAAAAAGTTTGCTAATTCTGACACATCCAAAATGTTAGTGATAGGGCACGATCATTTTAACAAATCACTTACATTAGATATTGAAAATAAGTTAATGCAGTATATGACAAGTGTGGAATCAGTAAATTATATTTTTAATCAACGTGCTAACCAACAAAATGAATATTTTACTTCTGATGAAGTAGATGACATTTTTTCTAAGATATGGCAGAAGCTTCATCAAAAAAATAAAAAATTATTTCCAGCTGAAAGTATTATTCGCGATTCAGCGATTTTTAAAGCTTCTCCTTTTAATAAATTGAAAGAAGAACAATTAGATGCTAAAAATAAAATAATAATGAAGACCGAGGAAGCATTGAGCCGTAATGAGGATGGACAATTGATTTTAGTAGAGGGAGAAGCAGGTACTGGTAAAACAGTGTTAATGAGTAGTCTTTTTTACGAGCTTAAACAAATTTCTAATGAGGAAGAGGAAAATGTTTTACTGAACCAAATATCTTGTCATTTATTGGTAAATCATAAGGAGCAATTGAAAGTTTATCAACAGATTGCAAAAAAGCTTGGCCTAATAGAAAAGAAACATTCAGATGTTGTTTGTAATCCTACTTCATTTATTAATAATCATGACCCAGAGGGAAAAGTAGATGTGGTAATAGTCGATGAGGCTCACCTTCTCTGGACGCAAGGGAAACAGTCATATCAGGGGGAAAATCAATTAGATGATATTTTAGCAAGAGCTCGGGTTGTTGTAGCAGTTTTTGATAGAAACCAAATACTTTCTAGAGAACAGTTTTGGGAAGAAGAACGGCTTTTGGAAATGACACACGAAGCCAACTTAAAAGGAAATTATATTGAATTACAAAATCAATTAAGAATAAATGCTAACCAACGGACAATTAACTGGATAAGAGAAATGATTGATGAGCAAAAAGTTCAAAATATTCCTAATGATAATGAATATGATTTAAGAGTTTTTCATACTGTCGAAGAAATGTATGAGGCTATAAAAGAAAAAGCTAAGGATGAAGAATATGGCATATCACGAATATTAGCTACTTTTGATTGGGAGTATAAAGATAAAAAGAAACCTGAGGATGAAGATTATTGGAGAGTTAAAGTTGGTGATTGGTCGTTACCATGGAACCTCCAATTAAAACCTGTTAATCCTCGAGAAGTTAACAGTAAAGAACTATCCTGGGCAGAACAAGCACAAACGATCAACGAAGTTGGCTCAACGTTTACTATTCAAGGTTTTGACTTAAACTATGCTGCAGTTATTATTGGACCTTCTGTTAAGTATAGAAATGGGCATATTGTCTTTGATAAGAGCGCTAGTAAAAATAAAAAAGCGATACATCGACGTAATCTAAATAATGAGATGCAAGATGTTTCAAAGCCCTTATTAAATAATGAACTGAACGTATTGTTAACTCGAGGAGTCAATGGTTTATATATTTATGCTGTTGATCAAGAACTTCAAGAAGCATTGTTAAAAGCACAAAAAGGAGAAATTTAAATGAATGATAACGAAAAGATGATGAATAAAATCAATCAATTTCGAGATGATCGAAATTGGCGACAGTTTCATGATGAAAAAGACTTAGCAATTTCAATTTCTTTAGAAGCTTCAGAGTTATTAGAACTTTTTCAATGGAAGAGTTCAGCTGAAGTGAAAGAGAACAAATTAGATAGAATAAAAGAAGAACTAGCAGATGTTTTAATTTATTCCTATATGATGGCAGATAATTTAGATTTAAATGTTGAGGACATTATTGATAAAAAATTGAAATTAAATGAGGAAAAATACCCAGTTAGTAAAGCTAAGAATAAAAATGATAAATATACGGAGCTGTAAAGTTGTTAAAAGATTAGAGGACAATTGTTTTCTATGGTTGTAAAGAAACGGAAAATTTATGCTAAATTACATCAAGAAAGTAGGAGTAAAGATGAATCAGATGATGACACGGAAACCATAGTATTAGAACCTAGGAAAAGTGGAGAAGACTAGCTATTTGTTATAATAAAAAATCCAGGTAGAGATGAAAGAAGCCTACCTGGATTTAATTCTTTTAAATGACTTTTTATAATGCTATTTAAATCAGAACTAACGTTTACACCGTTTCTAATACCGAGTAAACATCTTCCTTGGACTCAGCCTCTAACAATTTATTCTTGAATTCTTCTTTCATTAATTGACGGGATAATAATTGTAAAATTTTCAAGTGTGTATCCCCTTTATGTTTAGCAGGAACTAAAATTATAAATACAATATTAACAGGTTCGTCATCTAGGCTCTCCCACTCTATACCTGTATCTGATTTTCCAAAAACGACAACAGGCTCGCTTATACCATCAGATTTTCCGTGAGGAATAGCTATACCTTCGCCCATACCAGTTGTTCCTTCTTGTTCACGATCTAGCACATCATTCACTAGTTGTTGCTTATCGGTTATAAAAGTCTGTATAGCATCTAAATTTATCAGTTCTTTAATTGTATCTTCTTTCGTAGTTGATTCAATATTCATGTGAATGTATTCTGGTCGTATTAAATCTGTTAATTGGTAGGATTCATCTTTTTGGTTTTCAGATATACCATTTTCTTCTGATGTTTCAGTTTCGTCATAAGTAGCTGAAGTTTCGTTATTACTAGAGTAACTTTCCCCATCATTAGCCGCAACAGCAACAGCTTCCTGACGGTTAACGTCTTTTTTCAAAATTCTTAACATCAGCAAGGAAGCTAAGACACCAAGGATTGTACCAACAGTAAACATCAAAACTCCATCTACAGCTCCTAGGACTGCCACGATTGGCCCGCCATGAGCTACAGCGTCTCCAACACCGCTTAGAGCAGCTACAATAGCTCCTACAACTGAGCCTACTATTGTGCTTGGGATTACACGTATAGGGTCTTTTGCAGCAAATGGAATAGCTCCTTCAGTCAACCCAAAGAGCCCCATCGCAATAGACGCTTTAGCAGTATCAACATCTTCTTTTTGAAATTTGTTCTTCATAATGTATGGGGCGATACCTAGAGCAAGCGGTGGTACGCAGACTGCAACAGCGATCATCCCCATGACACCATAAGAACCTTCGCCAATTAAACCGACGCCGAATAAAAATGCTACTTTATTGAATGGACCGCCCATATCAACAGCGATCATCGCTCCTATTATAATAGCTAGAACAACTGAACTTGTTCCTTGGAGAGACTCAAGCCAACCCGTTAAACCAGCAAATAGACTGGCTACTGGTGTACCAATAATGTATATAAAAATCAACCCAACAATAAGAGTTGATATAATCGGAATAAAGATAATAGGCATAACGGATTGAACTGCTTTAGGAACAGGTATTTTTTTAATAGCTAGCGCAATATAACCAGCTAATAAACCAGCAATTATGCCGCCAAGAAAACCGGTATCTCCTTCGCCAGCATAAAAGTCTTCACTTGAAGCGATCAAACCACCAATCATGCCTGGGACTAATCCAGGTCTATCAGCAATACTATAGGCCATATAACCTGCTAAAATCGGTACCATAAAATTCATAGCAGCTTCGCCAATATTATTGATAGAATCCCAAATTGTGCCTTCTTCGATGACCAACCCGCCATCTGTTGGAACACCACCAACTGTTAAAGCAATAGCGATTAATAAACCACCTGTCACAACAAATGGAACCATAAAAGAAACGCCATTCATAAGAGCTTGATAAATTGGGTTTCTAGACTCTCCGCTTGACGCGTTTTCTTCAGTTTGTTTACTCTTATAACTTGTAGATTTTGTTGTTCCTTGATGATCTAAGATTTGTTGAATCAACTCTTTGGGTTTCTGTATCCCTTTTTGAACGCCTGCTTCAATAATTTGGATATTAGAGAAACGTTCTTTTGAAATTTCAGTATCGGCTGCTATGATCAATCCTTCAGCTTCTTGAATATCTTCATCAGTTAAAGGGTTCTCCACTCCAATCGAACCATGTGTTTCAACTTTAATTTCAACGCCCATCGATTCAGCGGCTTGTTCTAAATTTTCAGCAGCCATATAAGTATGGGCAACTCCAACTGCACATGAAGTAATAGCTAATACTTTTTGTGCCATTTTGTTGTTCTCCTTTCTTCTATTCCGATCGTTAAACTATACTGAGCAAGACAAAGAACCGTTCGCCTTTTTTCGAAGAACAGTTTTTGTAAGCCTTTTCAATTTACAGTAAACTTATATCAAATTAAACACCTCTTACATTCATTTTATCAAAAGAGGCTCTATATTTCTTCTGTAGTGTTTTTAGAAAAAGTGTAATCAATATATTAGAATAGCAGGAATCAATCATTAGCAATTGAAGGGATGAAAGAAAACATTAAAGAGGCTAGGAGATGCAATGAAGAGTAGCTTTAGATGAATCAGCAAAGAATAGGATGGATAAATTCGTTAAGCAAACTTAAGGGTAAGTTGATATTATTGAAATTGGTATACTGCGTAAATTTAATTTACCAGTTTGTATAAAAACGCGAGGTGGGTTAAGAAGTAAGAGTCTATATTCGTCTTTAAGGGATGTTTATGGCTCTTTTTAATGTGCTGAAATGGATGATAATTTAAGTTGCATATAAGATTTCATCGGGTATATAATAAATGCAAAAGCGGTATAGGTGGCTATATTAATTTCAGTTTTTTGATAGCGCTTTTTTATCTATAAAAAGTTTTGCTGGATGGATTTCATTAAAGCTATATAGCAAGCAAAAATAGGGGTGATTTAAGTTATCTTTTAGAAAAGCTAAGATTAAGTATCGGGGAGTAGCTGTTATTTTACGTATTTTTGTTTATAAGAATTGTAAATACAAGGGGGCAACTAGACAAAGGCTTAACCTAATTATTTCCAATACTATTTGGAGAAGTTAGGTTTTTTTGTTAGCTTCTTTTAAAGAAAGGACTAACAACTTATTCGAACATGGGAAATTTATAGTAAAATTTTTGAAGGAGGGAAACAATGGAAGTACAAGTGACTGCTTTAGGCGCCGTTATCGGGCTGCTTATTTCTATCATTTTGATTTTTATGAAAATACCGCCAGTATATGGCCTTTTTATTGGAGCTTTAGCGGGAGGATTGATAGGAGGAGCAAGTTTAGCTGAAACAATTGAGTTGATGATTGGTGGAGCGCAGGATATGATGACAGCGATTTTAAGAATTTTAGCCGCTGGTATCTTAGCCGGAGTTCTGATCGAAACGGGAGGTGCAGAATCAATTGCTCGAACGATTATCAATAAAATTGGTGAAACGAGAGCGCTCTTTGCATTGGCTTTAGCAACGTTGATTTTAACTGCAGTTGGAGTATTTATTGATATAGCTGTTATTACAGTTGCTCCGATTGCATTGATTATTGCCAAAAACGCTAATATTAGTAAAACAGCGATTTTATTGGCCATGATTGGTGGGGGAAAAGCTGGAAATGTTATGTCACCTAATCCAAACACTATATCTTTAGCAGATGCTTTTAACACACCATTAACATCCGTCATGTTGGCAGGTGTCGTTCCTGGTCTCGTAGCTTTATTTATTACTTATTTTTTAGCTAAGAGGTTGTCGAAAAAAGGTGCACAAGTAGCATTAGAAGATACTGATGGAGAGGAAAGTTCTGGAACTGAATTGCCAAGTTTTATAAAAGCATTAACTGGCCCTTTAGTTGCTGTTATTCTACTTTCACTAAGACCGTTGTTTGATATTGAAATTGATCCTATGGTGGCTTTGCCTGTAGGCGGAGTGGTAGGTTCTATTTTTATGGGTCAATTTAAAGGAATCATAAGCCAAGCAACATTTGGTTTAAGTAAAATGTCGAATGTAGCCGTTCTACTGATTGGAACGGGTACTGTTGCAGGCGTTATTACAAACTCGACGTTAGGTGATGTTTTAATTAATTTTATTTCTGATATAGGTTTGCCTGTTTATTTATTAGCACCATTAGCAGGTATTATGATGGCAGGCGCTACGGCTTCTACAACTTCTGGCGCTATTGTAGCTGGACAAGTTTTCAATACCACCTTGCTGGAGTCTGGTATTTCAGGAATTGCTGGTGCGGCCATGATTCATGCAGGTTCCACAGTAATAGACCATATGCCTCATGGAAGCTTCTTTCACGCTACTGGGGGAAGTGTTCAAATGGAATTTAAAGACCGACTGAAGCTTATCCCTTACGAGACATTAGTCGGATTGACTATTACCGTTGTTTCAGTTGTTATTTTCGGAATAGCCGGATAGAATATTTATAAATAGTTAGAAAGGACGAAAATATGAAAATTGTGATTGCTCCTGATTCATTTAAAGAAAGTATGACAGCTCTTGAAGCAGCAACAGCCATTGAAAGGGGCTTTAAGGAAGTAATGCCGGAGGAAGAGTATATAAAAGTTCCAATGGCAGATGGAGGAGAAGGCACTGTACAGTCTATTATTGATGCGACAGGTGGAGATTTAAAAACAGTGACTGTAAAAGGGCCACTTGGAGAATCATTAGAAGCACAATATGGATTAACTGGAGACAAAAAAATAGCAGTGATTGAAATGGCAGCTTCTTCAGGTTTAGATAAAGTTAAAAGCAGTAAACGGGATCCTTTAAAGACAACAACTTATGGTTTTGGTGAATTAATAAGGTCCGCTTTAGATGAAGGCGTAGAAGAAATCCTTTTAGGAATCGGCGGCAGTGCGACCAACGATGGTGGTGCTGGGATGATTATGAGCCTAGGTGGGAAGCTTTTAGATAAAAATAAAGAATCGATCGTTCCCACAGGAGAAGGGTTAAAAGACCTGGCTTTTATTGATACGACAGATATGCATCCTCGCATTAAAGATGTTTCTTTCAAAGTCGCGTGTGACGTTGATAATCCACTGACAGGGCCTAATGGAGCTTCTTATATTTATGGTCCACAGAAAGGTGGTACACCAGAAATTCTTGAGCAATTAGATCAAAATTTAAATCATTTTGCCTATATTGTGCAAGAACAATTGGGAAAAGACATTGGTTCAACACCAGGCGCAGGAGCCGCTGGTGGGTTAGGCGCTGGCCTGCAAGGGTTTCTAGATGCTGAACTCCAAAGAGGCGGAGATTTATTAGTTGAAATGCTAGAACTAGAAGAATATGTAAAAGACGCAGACCTTTTGATAACAGGAGAAGGTGGCATTAACCATCAAACACGTTTTGGGAAGACGCCTGTAGCTGTTTCCCACGTTGGCAAAAAACACGATGTTCCTACTATTGCTTTAGCAGGTTCTTTAAATGAAGGCTATGAATCTATCCATGAAGAAGGAATTATCGCCGTATTTAGCATCATCCCTCAGTTTACTTCTTTAGAAACAGCTTTAGAAAATGGGAAAGAAAATTTGAAATCTGTGTCAGCTAATGTGGCTGCGGTTATAAAGGCTTCGAGGTTATTATAAAGTAATTGAAAACTCGGATAGAGAAGAAATACTCGAACTTTGGTTACTGCAAAAATTTAAAAATGATAAAACAAAATAGGCATGAGCAAGTTCTTCCGAGAGCTCACTCATGCCTATTTTTATAGTTAAGTTTAATCATCATAAGTTTCAAGAATTTCGTTGAAAGCTTTTAGTAATGTTTCTTTTTTAGGATTGCGTTCTATTTTTTGAAGGAGCTGATTGATTTGTTCATTGTTTTGCTCAAAAGGTTGGAAAAGCGTCGTTAGGTTAATATCCAACGCGTTGGTAACTCTTATTAAAGTACTGAGCGTCCAGTTACGTTGTCCTCTTTCTAATAAACCGATTTGATCAGAAGTTAGGTTTGTCAAATCACCAACATCTTGCTGTGTTAAATCAGCCATTTCTCGGTAAGCAACAATTTGCTTACCAACTTGTTTTTCTTGTTCTAACTTCATTAATATTCTCCTATATTTTGTTAACAATGT
>JAKDZT010000347.1 GCA_030462125.1 Tetragenococcus sp. | reverse complement strand
TCATTTGCTAGCTGCTCATCATTATCTGGCAAATAATCAACAAACTCTAAGACCTTGTCTAAAGAATACCCGTTCACATTTCCTACAAAAATCTGATCATGCACTTGTTCTTCGCTACGCTCTTTGTCTAATAACAATTCTTCGTATAGTTTTTCTCCCGGACGTATACCTGTTTCTACGATTTCTATATCATCTTCGGAATAACCACTAAGTCGTACCATATTTTTGGCTAGATCCAAAATTTTCACCGGCTCGTGCATATCAAGGACGAATACTTCGCCACCATTTGCCAAAGCGCCAGATTGAATGACTAACCGGCTCGCCTCAGGTATCGTCATAAAGTAACGCGTCATACGAAAATCTGTTACAGTCAAAGGTCCACCATTAGCCAACTGCTCACGGAACAACGGGATGACGCTCCCACGTGAACCTAAGACATTGCCAAAACGTACGGCCGAAAATTTCGTTGTTCCTTTTTCATTCATTCCGGTAACAATCATTTCAGCGATTCGCTTAGTTGCACCCATTACATTCGGTGGATTGTTGGCTTTATCCGTAGAGACCATAACAAATTGTTCCACTGCGTGAGCTTTCGCTGCTTCAGCGACATTTTTTGTACCATAAACGTTATTTTTAACGGCTTCTTTTGGATTAAATTCCATCAAGGGAACATGTTTATGAGCTGCCGCATGATAGACAATATCTGGTTGGTATTTACCTATAACTTCAAAAATCTTCTCACGATTTTGTACATCGGCAATAATAGGAATAACCTCAGTTGTACGATCTTTAAATTGATTGATCAATTCTCTGTGAATAAGATAAATCGAGTTTTCCCCATGCCCTAGTAGAATTAGTTGACGCGGATTAAATTGAATGACTTGCCGTATAATCTCAGAACCGATTGAGCCTCCTGCGCCTGTTACTAAAATGGTTTTATTCGTGATTTGGTCCTTAATCGAATCAACATCTAATTCCACTTCATCACGTCCTAATAGATCTACGACATCAATTTCTTTTAGCGTAGAAATATTTATCTTACCTGCAGCCATCTCTTCCATTGACGGCATGGTATTGACGGTTACTTGATTATTTTCTAGCAAGTCAAAAATTTCTCGTAATTTTTTTCTCGGTAATGAAGGAATGGCGATCGTTACCATATCCACATTGTACTTTTGTACTAATTGAGGGATATCTTTGACTTTCCCTAGCACTTTTACACTGGATAGATAAACCTTTTGCTTATTAGGATCATCGTCTACAAATCCTACCACATGGATATCACTTGAGGTTTTAGAACCTAGTAAAGAATTATATAAAATTCGTCCACCTTCGCCAGCTCCGACAATAAGTGTTCGTTTGATCGGTTGATCTTTGTCTGTTGGCCGCATATTTCTACGCTCGACAAATAAGCGCCAGGCTAATCGGCTTAAAATAATGAAAAAAGCGGACAAAATATAAGTAAATAAAATCAGTCGTTTACTAAAAGCCTCACTAAAACTTAATAGATAAATAGCATTTCCTAGTGCTGTTCCTGTGGTCGCTAGAAGGATTGCCACAATCTCTCTTAGATTCGTATAACGATTAATCCGCGTAAACACACGAAAAGCATAACCAAAAATTAAATATAAAACCATACTTGAAATTAACAAACGACTAATAAAAGGAATAGGGATCGGTATAAATGGATTTAAAAATAAATAACCTGCGATTGTGGCACACGCAATAAGTGTTAAATCAATCACAATTAAAATCGCGATTTTCCTTTTTCGTGTTAAGGCAAACACACCAACATCTCCTCAAAACAAACCAAATTTTTTCTTTTTCACTTTTTCTGGAGAAGGATAACTTACCTCATCTCCATTAATTA
>JAKDZT010000346.1 GCA_030462125.1 Tetragenococcus sp. | reverse complement strand
ATCAGCTACTCTCAGCTCCCTTTGGTCGCTGAATCGTAGTGATTCGAAGTAAAGGTCACTACGCCTCGCTTCCGCTCGCCCTAGTACTGTTCATCAGCTACTCTCAGCTCCCTTTGGTCGCTGAATCGTAGTGATTCACAGCAAAAAGGCGGCGTCCCCGCTTCATAGGGGTCGCCGCCTTAGTTAAGAGCCCCAATCCACGAAAATAGGACTCTACTAAAATTGGTAGAATCCTGGCTACTTAACTAATAATAATAATTCTTGATGTGTCAAAGGTGTAGAAATCACGTGCTTTGCAATGATGTTTGAATTGATTGACTTACCCATGATATCTACCCCTTTCGTTTAATTGAGATTATATTAACAGAATAATCAGACAATTACAACACTTTTTTTATTTTCATTGTTAACTATTTTACAATCTATTAGCTATCATAAAAGTTAGAACAATTTTTCTTTCCTGTTGCTTTCACTTATTTAACACCTAAAAAATCCCGCCAACTTAACGCCAGCGGGAAGAAGCATTATTTTAAAAATATAAACCCACAATCGTTCCTGTTAAAATAGAAGCTAAAGTTGCACCTAATAAAAGCTTCATGGAAAAACTTGCGACAAAGCCGCCTTGTTTTTCGCTGATTGACTTGATTGAACCCGTGATAATACCTACAACGCCAAAATTAGCAAAAGAAATTAAATAAGAAGAAATAATCGCTTCTCCTTTAGGTGACAAATTCTCTGCGACTTGGTTCAATTCTCCTAAAGCGACAAACTCATTGGTTAAAATTTTACTTGCCATAAGACTTCCCACTTGAGTGATATCTTCTGCTGGAACGCCCATCAAAAAAGCGATGGGTGAAAATATATAGCCTAAAATCGTAGTAAATTCAATATCAAAAATCGCCGCAAAAGTGCTATTTAAGAAAGTAACTAAAGCCACAAAACCAATCAACATCGCCGCTACAGTAATGGCTAGTTTAAACCCATCTTGAATATAATCACCTAGTACCTGAAAAAAAGGTTTTTTAGAAATGTCCAATGATTCTGTCGTATTTACTGAAATTTCTTCTTCAGCAGAAACTTCATATGGGTTAATAATACATGAAACAATCAGAGCAGATAAAATATTTAAAAAAACAGCCGTCACAACAAATTTTCCTGGAACAAGTTGCATATAAGAAGCTAAAACCGTCGCGGAAACAGCACTCATAGCAGAAGCACAGATGGTATAGAGACGCTTTTCATCTAGTTTAGGAATTTTTTCTTTAATGGTCAAAAATACTTCGGGTTGTCCTAAAATAGCCGTAGAAACTGCAAAATAACTCTCTAACTCGCCCATTCCAGCTAACTTATTCAAAAAATAACCCGTCCATTTGATAATAAAAGGTAGAATTTTGAGGTAATTTAAAATCCCTACCAATGCTGAAATAAACACAATTGGCATTAATACATCCAAAAAGAACACAGACGCTCCTTTTTGAACCACTAAACCACCAAAAACAAAATTAACACCACCGGCAGCTTGTTCCATCAACCAAGTAAAAAAATTAGAAATATTTCCCATTAAATGAATACCGCCGGAAGTATTTAAACAAAAAAAAGAAATAAGCAATTGTAAAGCAAACATGATCCCCATTCTTTTAAACTTAATGTGTTTACGGTCACTACTTACTAACCAGCCAATGACAAAAACTAAAGCTAAACCCGTTAGTAAAAATACAAATTGCATATTGTGCGCCTCTTTCGTCTATAAATTTAATGAATCTTTATAGACTCTATCACAATTTTTTTATCTAACTCAATAGCCATAATATAAATAACTGAGGCTTTGCAACTTAGTTTTTCACTGTACGCCAGCGTGTTAGCGCTATGAATTTTTA
>JAKDZT010000345.1 GCA_030462125.1 Tetragenococcus sp. | reverse complement strand
TTGCAGATAAACTTAAACAACTTTTTCACTTTTCATTTAACTCCGATCCCGTTGGTTAATAGCCAACGGGGATTTTTTTATAAAAATACCCCACCAAAAAGTTGATGGGGAAAATAGATCATTTGTTAAGTCAAGCATGCTGGTTTTTATTGATTGCATACCAGATTAGACTGATAATAAAACCAATGAATGCTGGTAAAACCCAACCCATGCCGATTGCAAATAGTGGAAAATATTGTTCGCCTAACTGGATAAGTGTTTGAGCAAATTCTGTTTGACTTACAACAGCTGGTGCAGCATTTAAACCATCAATAATGGAAGCCACTAAGGTAAATAAGGTAGTGATTTGATATACACGAGGGTCGTTATTAAATAGTCGGCCGATAATGGCTAGGATAATCAATGTCATTGCTAGAGGATATAAAAACATCAAGATAGGTGTAGCTAGTTCTATGATTTTTGTTAAACCAACGTTAGCAAATAAACAAGCCATCGCACTAACTAGTATAGTAAAAAACATGTAATTTCCTTTAGGGAATAGCACTGAAAAGGTTTCGGAAAATGAGGTGATCAAACCGATTCCTGTTTTTAAACAAGCAACAATAACGATCAACGCTAAGATAATGCTGCCGTAAGTACCTAAGTAATGTTGCGAAAGTTGTGCTAAAGCAACACCACCGTTCTCACTAACAGAAAATCCTCCTAGACTCATCGTTCCCATGTAAGACAAAAGACTGTAAATAATTCCCATTAATATGATACTAATAGTCCCAGATTTTATCGTATCTACTGCAACTGTCGAGGGATCTTTGATACCCCGGTTTTTTATTGCTTCTATAATTAGAATCCCGAAAGCTAATGAAGCTAATGCGTCTAAGGTATTATAGCCTTCGATAAAACCACCTGAAAAAGCGCCGCTCTGGTAACTAGCTTGTACTGGAGCGTTAGCAACGTCTCCCAGGGGATTAGCAAATGCTAATAGTAGTAAAATTGCAAGTAAGACTAAAAAGACTGGGTTTAAAAACTTACCAACATAATCTAAAATTTTTGAAGGCTTTCTGGAAAACCACCAGGCCGTTATGAAAAACAAAATACTAAAAACTGCTAATACTAGTCCTTGCTGGTCATTTGGGATATGAGGGGCAATCCCAATTTCATAAGAAGTCGTAGCTAAACGCGGTAGCGCAAAGAAAGGACCAATGACCAAATAAAGCAAAATAGTAAAGATATAAGCATAAGGTTTGTTAACCCTTGAGGATAATTCAAACACACCGCTACTTTGCGAAAGGCCCATTGCAATAACTCCTAAAAAAGGTAACCCAACACCTGTAACTAACAGACCTAAGTTAGCAGCAGTGACATTTGCGCCTGCTTCCTGACCCAAATGAACGGGGAAAATCAAATTCCCTGCGCCAAAAAACAAGCCGAAAAGCATGGAACCAATGGTTAAGTAATCTCTAAATAATAGCTTTTTTTCCACATAAACCAACTTCTTTCACGTTTTATAACTAACAACTTAACAAAATCAACAAGAAATAGCAATTAGAAATGAAGACATTTTTTTTATTTTCTAAATTATTTGTTTACAAAAAAGAATTGAAACATTAGTATCTTCCACAATATTGCAGACTATTGTTCCAATTCTTTTTTTGTTATTTATGAACGAATTCGTTTTAAAAATTCTTGTGTTCGTGCTTCTTTTGGATGATCAAATAACTCTGTCGGTTCTCCTTCTTCGGCGATAAGGCCTTGATCCATAAAAATCACTCGATCGGAAACATCTCTAGCAAAACTCATTTCGTGCGTAACTATGACCATTGTCAGACCAGTCTCTGCTAGATCCTGGATCGTTTTTAATACTTCACCGATCATTTCCGGGT
>JAKDZT010000076.1 GCA_030462125.1 Tetragenococcus sp. | reverse complement strand
AAAAGATCCTGCCAAGGTTTAAACGGACCTTGGAAAAATTTAGAAATCATTCAGGAAGAATTATTTTTTGAAAAAAACAATTTAAACACTTTTACTTGCAAGTTGCTCTTTATTCATTCTTCCCTTATAATTTAGTTAAACATAACTCAAAGGAGTATTTGATGATTATTATTTTAATGTCCATTATGGCAGTGGTTTTAGTTGCTATGGGAATCTTATTATGGACAAAACAAACGATTTTCTTTTCTTTAATCGTTGAAAACTCGCAAAACAAAACATTTTTGCAGGCTTTTGGTATAATATTTACCGTTTTAGGCGTTTTGTGTTTATTCGTTGGTTTTCTAAATCAATTAGAGTGGGCCATCACCTTTTTATGCATAATGCTAGTCATTTCGGGAATTTTTAGCTTTTTACTTGCTAAAAAAATGCAATAAGGGCAATAACTTTTTATTTTTTCAGTAAAAAAAGGTACAATAGAGTTAGAATAAAGAAAGGTCGTGGTGTGAATGTTACAACAATATCAAAAGATCATGGTAGCCGTCGATGGTTCTGACGAAGCAGAATTAGCATTTCAAAAAGCAGTGAATATTGCAAAACGCAATAACGCAAGCTTATTG
This sequence comes from Tetragenococcus sp., assembly GCA_030462125.1. Classification (GTDB taxonomy): domain Bacteria; phylum Bacillota; class Bacilli; order Lactobacillales; family Enterococcaceae; genus Tetragenococcus. The sequence continues at coordinate 7,690 of JAKDZT010000076.1, read as the reverse complement.
CTGGTTCATGTCGTTGATACAAGAGCATTCCAAGATGTAAATTCATTTGATGCAACGTTAGCAGAACAGGCAACTGACTTAGCCAAACAATCGTTGGCCGATTATAGCGAATACGCCCAAAAAAATGGTGTAGAAACAGTTGAAACTACAATTGAACACGGTTCTCCAAAATTAATTATTGCCAAACAAATGCCACAAGACCAAGAAGTTGATTTAATTATTTTAGGTGCTACTGGATTGAATGCGGTCGAACGTTTATTTATCGGCTCTGTATCCGAATATGTAACACGCAATGCTTTATGTGATGTTTTAATCGTGCGCACCGACGCTGAGAACCAAAAACCAGAATACAAAGATCAATAAATAAATGAATGAAACCAAGCGAGTTTGAAGAAGCTCGCTTGGTTTTTTCAATTGAGAAGGTTAAAAACAAGCATGTAGACTATACTAACTTTTTCCAAAAACTTTTTTGATAATGACGATACCAAAGAAAACTTGCTGCGATAAAAATAACACCTACTGCTGTATTAATTATTAGCGGCGATAGCAAAGCTACAGCAAAGCCGTACAACACTAACAAAATAACACTCAAAAATACCGAACCAATCATGGTAGTCACTAGCCCTAAGTTTCCAGCGCCACGGGAAAACAATTGACTAATTTCGGTCCAATCTAATAGTAATAAGCGATAATCACGGCTAAAATAACGTAAACTAAGGAGATAACTTCCGATAGCTCCTCCGCAAAGAACGCTTATCAGATAAAGCAGTGGTAGCTGCAATACCAGTCCCATAATGACAATCACAGCACTGACAAGTATAAGCTGTAATAGATAAGCAAAACGAAATTTCGCTTGTAAATAGTCTTTCAATGATAGCGGCAAAGATTGAATAAATGAAAAGTTTTCTTTATCCAAAGAGATCATGTTAGCTACAAAAGAGGTCTGGTTGACCATAACGGTCGCAAGAGCAACGCCTCCCAGAAATGCCACGCCAAAAAATTGCGGCCCTATCGTTTGTAAGTCAATTTGACCGTTAAAAGCAAAAGAGATTATAAAAATTAGCGGCATCAAAATCGAATTAGAAAACACTTGCATCAATAAACTCGGGCTACGAATTAATTGAGCATTGTAGCTAAACAATAGTTGACGCAGATTTTGATTCGTTTTATGTTTTCTTTTACTTGTCTCTTTGCCAGAAGATGAAGCAATTAGTTGTTCATACAATTTAGGTAATAAGAGCTTACTAAATAGAAAAAGCAAAACCGTTAATAAACCTAATAGGCCAAGCAAACTTAACAATCCTTTAGATGACAATGGCTGTGCCGCCGTATAGAAAAACGGAAGTAAAAAATCAATGGTCGAACGATCTACAAGTGTAGCCCCTGTTTGTGGTGTTTGCCAACTCATTATCAAAATACCCAACACAGCTACTACAGTCGAGACCACAAGGAGTAAGCTCGTCATGAGCTGTTTATGTTGTTTAAAAAGTTTTGTTTTGGTCAAGCCAAATACAATAAAGCTACAAATACTAAAAACAATGCCTAAAAACAAAGTAAATAGTACGATGGCTAATAAAATTGTCCCCAGAATAAACACATTTGCCCGAATCCCGGTTAAAATAAATAAAACAAAAACAGGTAAGACAAAAGGGACAATTGTTAGTGCAACTATGGCAATTTTAGCTAGATAAAGTTCATTTTGACGAAAGGGTAAGGGTAAAAAATTCGGCAGATCCTGGCTCTCAAAGAAAACATTATAGATCACTGAAATCCCTTGGGAAAAAGCAATAATACCAAAAAGCGCAATATAATAAGTAAAATACCCTGGCAGTTGGCTGAAATTCAACCCAAACATGGCAAAACCGTAAATCAATAAAAAAATCAAACCTGAACTTAAATATTGCATAGTTAAGGAACGCGTCAATGCGGCACCGTTTTTGCCTTTTTTTCTAGACTTAGATGTTTGCTGCGGATTGGCGTAGCGCAGATTGACTTTGAGTAATTCTTTTAGTCGGGTGTTACTCATCGTCTCCCTCCGCTTCAGCATCACTTGCTTTTCCCGTCATTTTTAAATAAATGGATTCGAGCGATTCATTAGGTGATTGTGCTAATAAATCTGTTACGGTTCCATTGTAAATAAGCTCGCCTTTTTTAAGTATGGCCAGTTCATCGCATAATTGTTGAGCCGTCGCTAGATCGTGAGTTGAAAAAATGACAGTTTTCCCTGCATCGGCATGTTCACGCATCATTTGTTTCAAATCATAAGCCGCTTGCGGGTCTAATCCTTGGATCGGTTCATCCAAAACCCAAATGGCTGGATCAGAAAGCAAAGCACCAATGATCATTGTTTTTTGTCGCATCCCATGTGAAAAGCTAGCAATGGTTTCGTCTTGATGTTCAGCCATGTCAAAAAGCTCAGTAAACTTTTTTAACTGGTTTTCTTTTTGTGATTTTTCTAAAGAAAAGGCTGCTGCCATCAGATCCCAGTATTCAGCTGCCGTTAGTTGCAAAAATAAATCGGGGGTGTCAGGCACATAACCAATCTTTTCTTTAATTTGCAAACGATGTTTTGTTAATTCTTGTTGGTCAATGATAATTTCTCCTGCTGTAGGTTCAATAATACTAACTAGACTTTTGATGGTAGTCGACTTGCCGGCTCCATTATGTCCCAGAAAACCAAAAATTTTTCCTTCTTTGATTGTTAAATTTAAATTATCCAAAGCTTTCGTTGTTCCGTAATCTTTCGTTATTCCATTTAATTCAATCATTGCTTCAACTCCTTTTCCCTTATGTACCATAACTGAATAGTAATTGCAATAACCTGTTATTTTTTCGCTAGCATATAAGGATGACACAGCTTATATTGAGGATAGTTTTTAATGAAATAACTTATACGAAACTGTATAATGTGCGTTAACAGTTAGAAACACTATCGACTAGAAAAACAAGAAAAAATGTTCTCAAATAATAGATTGTTAGGAGCGATTATGTAATGCAAAGCAATATGGTGATTATAGCTTCAATCATTGTGGCAGTTATCTTTGTATCACTTGCAATTTTTCAGGAATTCCTTACACTCGGATTTCCCTTTGGAGAGTATACATTAGGCGGGAAGTATAAGATTTTACCTAAAAAGTTACGCACTGTAAGTACTATGAGTTCCCTGATCCTCTTATTTATGGCAGTCGTTGTCTTAAAACACGCTAAAGTGTTTAGCGGTTTAGATTTTTTACCCACCAATATATTGATGTGGATTATTACAGTCGCTCTGGGTTTAATGACTTTGGTAAACTTTCTCTCTCAGAGTAAGAAAGAAAAATATACTATGACACCATTGTCAGCGATCACTTTCTTATTGTGCTTATATATTACCTTAGCGTAGAAATATTAGACAATCCGAGATCAATCTAGCAATAAAAAGGTGGAACTTATTTGATTTAAGTTCCACTTTTTATTCTAAGCAAGATATTTTTCTAGGATATGAGCAATGCCATCTTCATTATTAGTCAAAGTGATTTCATCAGCTGTTTGTTTTAAATCGTCGGTAGCGTTACCCATCGCTACCCCCACGCCAGCGTATTCAACCATCGCTTGATCATTTTGTCCATCGCCAAAAGCGATTAACTCCTCTTTTTCTAAACCTAACTTAGGCAAAATTGCAGTAATTGCTTTTGCTTTAGTAATGCCCACATCAGTAAACTCAAAATAAAACGGTGCTGAAAAAAGCGCACTGACTTGAGCTTCAAATGGCTGCATCATTTCTTTATAATGTTGTTTTAAGTAATCAGGATCTGCCGCTACTAGAATCTTGTGCAAAGGAAAATCACAAAAACCAGCTAAATCGTTGATTTCACATAATTTATAACTCCCCGCCCTAGCCTCATATTCAATAATATTGGTCTCTCCATGAGGCAAGTGGACGGTATTGTCATAAACATCATTTACATACATATAATTTTGATGACAAATCATTGGTTTTACATCAAATGTTTTTAAGTGTTCTAAAATTGCTTTAGAAGCATCCAGTGAAAGTGTTTGTTCGAACAACACCTCATTCGTTTGGTAATCAAGAACATGAGCGCCGTTAAATGAAAGACCAATGCCGTCATAATTTTCTAGCGCTAATTCTTCGGCGTACTTAAACAAACCAGGCGTAGGTCTACCTGAAGCCAGTATTACTTTAATCCCTTGCTTTTGCGCTTCAACCAAAGCTGCTTTCGTTTTTTCCGTTATCATCTTTTCATCATTGAGCAATGTTCCATCCATATCCATTGCAATTGCTTTAATTGTCATCATCTACCTCCAATTTTCCAACTCTTTTTATAGTAGCGGAAAAATAAAGTGGTTGCAAATTTACTTCAAAAAAATAAGGCTATACAGTTCAAACTATACAACCTTATCTTTTACTATCTTTTATTGTTGACTAATCAATTGCTTATCGTCATCTTCAAGTTCAAAATCAAGCACAGCTAGATTTTGCTGTTGTCGTTCTTGACTGTGAGATTTAGGGATAACCACAACGCCTCGTTCAATTTGGTAACGTAAGACAACTTGTGCCCAAGTTTTATCGTATTTTTTACCAACCTTATTCAAGGTTTCTTTACTTTCATCACTTGTCCCTTTTAGTGGTCCCCAGGCTTCTGGCACAACTTGATGTTATAAGGAATAATTGATAATATCATCATTCCAGTTTCCAGGATGGGATTCTACTTGGTTCACAGCGGGTTTTATCCGACCATTTTCTATGATATAGCCTAATTCTTTTTCGTTAAAATTAGAAACGCCGATCGCTTTTAATGTTCCTTTATCTACATAGTCTTCTAACACGCGCCACATCGACAACATTGCTTCAAGGTCATCCCATGGGTGATGGATTAGATACAAATCAATATAATCTGTATTTAAAGCTTGTAAACTTTGTTCGACCCCTTTTTTAACGGCATCTTCGTTAGCGCTATAATCTTTTCCTGGAATTTTAGAAGTAATAAAAAATTCGCTACGATCTTTCCCGCTTTCTTGTAAAGCTTTTCCTAGCACTGATTCGTTCCGATAAGAAATAGCGGTATCGAAATGACGATACCCTGAATGAATAGCTGCTAGAATTTCGGACGTATCCCCATTAATTTCACCCGTGTAATTATTATCAACTTTACCAAAAGTATTCGTACCACTACCGACAATTGGCAATTTTACTTCCGTATTTAATGTCACAGTTTCCATGCAAAAACCTCCCTCTTTCTTTCTACAATTCTAGTTTACTAGTCATTAACAAAAGCAGCAAACAAAATAGCGTTAGTACAATAAAATACTAAACATCACCACACCTACGAAAAGATAGGAAAAATAATCGATTTTTTTGTATTTTATTTCTTTATAATTAACAATTTGGCTATTTTTGTTATACCCTTTTGCAATTAAAGCAGTGGACAATTGTTCTGCCTTTCTTAGAGAAATCATCAAAATAGGAGACAATAATTGGACCCGTTCCAAAAACCGCTTCACTACGCCACTATGTTGGATCCCTTTCGTACGTATTAGATAAGACTTATTCACTTCCTGAACAACATCCTTAAACGTATCGACAAAAGAGAGCATAATAATGATAATTAACGGTATAACACTACTGTTAACTTTTTGAAAGGTTAAGGAATGGAAAATCTTGCCAATGGACACCCCGAGTTCTTTTTCGTTTGTTTTAGCTAGGATTATCCTAGAAGTAACTAACAGTAAAAAAATCCGCATAAATATTTTTATATCTGTATCCGTTAAAGAAAAAACAAGAAAACGATAGAGCACTTCCCCATTAATAAATAGGGAATTTGCAACCAAATTGAGTGTGGGAATAAAAAGGACAATTTTCCATGAGTGGAATATATTTTTGCGTTCCTCTTTTGAATAAAATAAATAGAGTAGTATTAAAATAAAAACAGTTAACATGATATATTGGGAATAATTTTGAAAGAAAAACATACTAATCGTGACAAACAACCAGCTGATAAACTTTGTTCTTCCATCTAATGAAACTAAAATATCTTTATGAATCATTCTTAAATGCCCTCTCGTTTTGTTCCTGTAAAATAGCACGCACAATTTTCTTATTATCTACATATAACTGTTGGTGAGAAAAAATTCCTTCGTTCATTAGTTCTTGGCAAATTTTTAAAGATTGGGGTATAGAAAAACCCCAATGGGTCAATAAATCAGGACGTTGTACAAGTTGTTCTGTTTGATCAAAATAGACCACCTTTTGCTCGTTTAAAATAATAAGGTAGTCAGAGCTAAGGAGTGCTTCCTCTAGATTATGGGTGACCATGACTGTAATCCGTTCTTTTTTATTACGTTCAAGTTCAGAATGAATGAGTTGCTGTCCATTTTTATCCAAGCCTGCAGTTACTTCATCAAGTAAAATAAGGCTGGGGCTTTGTCCGATAGTAAGGGCAAATTGCAGGACTTTCTTTTGCCCTCCTGATAGCTGAAAAGGCGATAAAGAAAGCATCTTTTGTAAGTTAAATTGCTTTACTGTCTTTTCAATTTTTTTGTCATCCTTTATCGAATAGTTTAACTCTTCTTCAACTGTTTTATGGAAAAAAGCCGTATCTGGTGTTTGGACACAATATCCCATAGTCCCTATATAATGCAATAACGGCTTTTTGTTCTGATGAATATCTTGCTCATTTGAATAAATATTACCTGCTGTAGGCTTTTTCAACCCGCTTATAATATCTAATAAAGTAGATTTTCCACTGCCGTTCATCCCCACAACGGCATAGACTTTACCTGGTTGGAATAATAAATTAACTTTATGCAAAATAAAATTCTCATCTTTTTCGTTGTTACTAGTTAACGCAAAAGACACATCTTTTAATTGAATGCTACCTTCGTTCAATTTTCAAAAACCTCTTTTACTTTTTTTACAAACGCAGAATGGCTTAAACTTTTTATTCCATCGACAAAAAAGCCTTTATCTCTTAATTGCTTTGTGAGAGCTACTACCGTAGGAACTTCCATATCATGTTTTTCCAAAAGTTGATCATCCGTTAAAAATTCAAGCGTGGGATAGCTCTCCTGCAAATAACCGTTTTCTAAGGGCAATATACGATCTGTTAGCATGAGTTCATTTATTTTATGAGACACAATAATAATGGAGACCTTTTTATCCTGCACAATGTTTTGTAATTGCTGTAAGACCATCTGCTCGTTTATTTCATCAAGCTGTGCCGTGGGTTCATCTAATATAAGTACTTCAGGTTCCGCTGCTAATACCTCAGTGATAGCCAATAACTGCTTTTGTCCTCCCGAAAGTTCATTTAGTGGTTGATCTAAACGTTCAGCGATTCCCAACAAAGAAGCCGTACGATAAATTTTTTCCTCTATTTCAATATTTGAAAAACCAAAGTTAGATAAATAAAGGAGGGCGTCTTCTCGGCAAGTTTTCCCTATAAACTGTTCGTCAATATTTTGAAAAACCATGGCAATCAATTGATGAATATTTTCTTCGGTATTATCAGAAAATATGTCTTGTCCATTTAGGAAAACAGATCCCTCTGTAGGAGCTTTAATCCCAGCCAATAGTTCACATAAGGTGGATTTCCCCGCTCCATTTTTTCCAACAATACCTATCATTTCTTTCCTATCTAAATAAAAATTTACATTCTTTAAAATGGTTTGCGTTGTTGTTTGTAATTCAAGA
>JAKDZT010000344.1 GCA_030462125.1 Tetragenococcus sp. | reverse complement strand
CATTTTTGTCCGCATTGTCAGAAATTAAAGAGGAGGAAGCTGTCATGAGTTTTATCCTCGGTATCACAGGAAGCATAGCAACAGGAAAGAGTACAGTGGTTAATATTTTTAAACAGTACGGTTTTCCTGTAGTTGATGCTGATATTATTGCAAGAGAGGTCGTTGAGCCTAATACAGCGGGCTTAAAAAAAATTGTTGAAACGTTTGGTAGCAGTGTGCTTTGCTCAGATGGCTCATTAAACCGCAAACAACTAGGTCAAATGATATTTAATGATGCCAAAAAAAGACAAGCGCTTAACGCGCTACTTGCGCCTTTTTTACAAGAGGCAATTATTGAACAAATCAAGCGAGCAAGTGCTGCTGCTTCTTTAGTTATTGCAGATATTCCTTTGCTTTATGAAGCTGGTTATGATAAATATATGGATCAAGTGGCGGTCGTTTATATCCCTGAAGACTTACAAGTACAGCGTTTAATGAAAAGAGATCGTATAACAAAAAAAGAAGCGCAAAAAAAGGTTGCCAGTCAACTTTCCATTGAAGAAAAAAAGAAACGTGCGGATATTATTTTTGACAATCAAGAAAGCCTGTCATCTATTCGCCAACAAATTTTTTCTTGGCTAAAGGAAAGACAATTTCTATAACCCTTTAAAACTCTAGTCATTTCTAGAGTTTTTTTGTCCTTAAACTGTTAGTATAGGAAGGTTTCATGTTATAATATTAATGAGAATTTTATAAAAACAATTGAAATTTTAACGAAATAATCATAAATGAGGTGAACAACATGCATTGTCCAAAATGTCATCATAACAATTCGCGTGTTATTGATAGTCGGCAGACAGATGATGGTCGTGCTATTAGGAGAAGAAGAGAATGCGAAAACTGCGGCTACCGTTTTACAACCTTTGAAAGACTCGAAGAAACCCCGCTTTTGGTAATTAAGAAAAACGGTGCACGCGAAGAATTCAATCGAGAAAAAATATTGCGTGGCTTGATTCGTTCGGCTGAAAAACGACCGGTAGCCATGGAACAGATGGAACAAATCGTTGATCATGTGGAAAGTAGAATCCGTGAATTGGGAGAAAACGAAATTTCTTCTAATTTAATCGGCGAATACGTGATGGAAGATTTAAAAGATGTAGATGAAATTGCTTATATCCGCTTTGCCAGTGTCTATCGACAATTTAAAGATATGTCGGTATTTTTAAAAGAGCTAGAAGATATCGTCGGTAAGGCAAACGATTCAAATTAACAATAAGGAGGGACTCTTTTGCATAGCGCTTGGGATGAAGTACAACCTAATAATATTTATCAAGTGACCAAAAGCTTTCCTCTAACAGAAGAAGGAAATAACGGTTTAGTTTATCTTTACCAACCGATTATTGGCCAAAATGCATTGGCTTTGTATTATGGCTTTATAGGAGATAAAGAAGATCAGTATGAAAATGAGTTTGCACATATTGATATGCTAGATGCCTTAAATATTGGCCTGCCAGATTTTTTACAAGCACGTAAACAATTAGAAGGTATGGGTTTATTGTCTGTGTTTACCAAAGAGGATCCGGAATTTGGCAAAATGTTTCTTTATCGTTTAGAAGAACCGATTCACCCGCAGGATTTTTTTCGCGATGAAACCTATAGTTTTTTATTATTAAATACTATCGGGGAAAGAAAGTTTCGGCAGTTGGTCCGCCGTTTTCAACCGGAAAAGCCTGATTTATCGGTCTATCAGGAAATCACAAGTGGTTTTCGTGAAGTTTATGGTGCATTGGATGAACGTTTATTTATTCGTAATGCTCAAAGTTTGGAAAAAGTTTCCCAGGACTATCAAGTACCTTCAAATAAACAATTACAGTTAGATGAAGGTCAAATTGACTGGGATTTTTTGTATCAGTTAGC
>JAKDZT010000075.1 GCA_030462125.1 Tetragenococcus sp. | reverse complement strand
CAATAAAATAACATAGATTGCACGATCTTTTACGTAAAATGGGTAAATTCAAATTAGAAATATAAAGGTCGATTAAAAAAGAGCAAACACGGGGAGTAAATTACGGTTACACTCTCCATGTTCAAAAAGATAGGTAGTGTTTCTCTAATTTACTCCCTGAAATGCAAAAGTTAGGGATTGTATTCGTGAAAGACTCCCTATGAATGACCCAAATTTTCCATTAACCCAGAGCGTTCTCTAACATTATTGTCCAACCTTTAGAAAGCCTCAATAAATTTTACACCTACAAATATAAAGGCATGTTCTAACATAAGTTTACAAGCATTTCACATCATTGGGCTAGAGATAGAGAGTAAAAAACGGATTAACACCCTATGTTCGAAAGGTAGGGAAACAACTTCTGATCTTACTCTAGTTTCCCCAATTTCTAGAGTTACTTTCCTAATCCTACTCTAGTTTTCCTCGTTTCTAGGGTCCCTTTTCGAATCCTACCCCAGTTTTCCTCATTTCTAGGGTCCCTTTCCTGTTCCTACCCTAGTTTTTCAAATTCTAGGGTCCCTTTTTCTAAACCTACCCTAGTTTTTCAAATTCTAGGGTCCCTTTCGAGAAATGCCCTCTATCTTTTGGAAAATAAGGACATTGCCATTAGCAGTTAGCTATCAGGATCTAGTGACAATAACAACTCCTTTTTCCCACCACTATAGCCTCAACAAATTTCACACTATCCACTCACTCATTTTTTACTCATCACCCACATACTTTTCCAAAAGACGTTTAGCTTCTGCAATTCCTTCTTCCGTAAATGTGACTGATTTATTCCGTTTCTTTCCAGAAATAAGTTCTTCAATGGTCGTAGCATGTACGACAAAAAGACTGTCTTGGTGGAAAAGACAGTCTTTTTATGATTTTTTATAATTAGTGAACAAACTTCCTAGAAACAAAAATCATGAAGATTTTTTCTATACCCTAGGCGATCCCTGGCGTTCCTTCCAGTTCATAACTTTTTATTATTCAAACCTTTTCACTAAGTAAAGTTTTCTTTCCCGCCTTCTTTTTCAACGGAGTCAACAAATTCCAACTTCTTATCATACCAACGCCCTTTATATTGGATCTTACGCAAAAAGAGGCGCCAATCAGCTTCAGAAAATTCTCTATCTTCAGAAAACTTTGGTTGTTTTTCTAGATAAATATAATCGTAGTCACGTACTAAACAATAGGTTAATTGGTCGATATAATTTCTTTTCTGATCATTTTTTGCTCTATACAGTTTTTGCACTTTGCTTTTTTGTTTTTGATAATTTTTTGCCTGCTCAAGTAGCACCGCCCGTCTTTTGGCTGCCTTTGCTCGAACTTTCAATCGCCTGTTAGCTTTATCCAATTGTTGTCGCAACTTTTTTGGTTTAAAGGCTGGTAGTCTTTTTTTAAAGGTCAGCTGGACTAAATGTTCAGGACAATAAGCAACACCAATCGTTTGACCGGTTTTGGGCAACGGATTTACCTCTTCTAAACAAAGAAGAGAGACAAAAAACAATTGATTATTTTGGGCTGAAATGGTGGCCGACTTTATTTCGCCTAATACTTCTCTATGCAAATTTACCTTAACCAATGTTTTAAGCTTAGGTAATTTCAACTGATCATCTACAAAATAAATGGTATGTCTTTGATTGTTGGTCGTATAAGATTGCCAATAGCTTTTTTTCGTCTTTAATTTAGGATAACTCGCTCTTTTGTTGAAATAATTTTTAAAGGCCCGTTCTAAGTTGCGTTGCGCGTTAGCTAAAGCTAGACTATCCGTCTTTTTTAAAAACGGATAGTCTTTTTTTAAGCTAGCAGGAGAAACACGCGTCTCGTAATCCCCTGCTTGTAAGGCTTGTTTCCGAGCAAATAACAAATGATTGTAAGTAAAACGTACACAACCGAAAGCCTGGACAAAATATTGTATTTGTTCTTCATCTGGATAAATACGAAATCTATAACCCTTTAATACTTTCACTAGACTCTCCTTATCACAAGACTTTTAAAATCCCTGACTTTGCATATTGGATCCATTCATTAAGCTTAGATCGCTTGCTTGGTTCTTGCAGCTTTTTTATTTTCAAGTTTTTCTTGATACTGCGCTTTTTCTTCTTCTGTGGCATAAACATAATGCCCAGGGCCAATTTCTACCATTTGCCGTGGTATATCTTTACTATCTTGCTCTCCTGAATATTTAATCCTTGTTCTTGTTTGTTCATACTCAGGATCTGGCAAAGGAATAGCCGAAAGTAAGCTTTCCGTATAAGGGTGAACACCATAGTAATAAATATCGTCACTCGTTCCTACTTCCAATAATTTCCCATCATGCATCACCCCAATGCGATCGCTAATATGTTTCACCATAGATAAATCATGGGCAATAAATAGGTAGGTTAAATTATGCTCTTTTTGCAAATCTTGTAATAAATTAACCACTTGAGCTTGAATAGACACATCCAGAGCTGAGATAGGTTCATCACAAATAATAAATTTAGGATCTACGGCCAAAGCCCGGGCCACGCCAATTCTTTGACGTTGGCCCCCAGAAAATTCATGGGGATAACGCGTGCCGTGGTTAGGGTTTAATCCTACGGTTCTTAATAAATCATTCACCCGTTCATTACGTTCTGTTTCTGATTTTGCCAGGCCATTGATATCGATTCCTTCAGCAATAATATCACGAACTTTCATCCGTCCATTCAAAGAAGCATACGGATCTTGAAAGATCATCTGCATATCACGACGAAAAGCAGACATCTCTTTTTTCCCATGCAATTTCATGACATCCTTGCCATCAAATTCAACCGTGCCATCTGTGGGTTCGTTCAAACGGATGATCGTTCTTCCGGTAGTAGACTTGCCACTACCAGATTCACCGACCAAACCAAATGTTTCGCCTTCATAGATATGGAAAGTAATATCATCGACCGCTTTAACTTCATTTTTCTTGCCTTCGTTAAAATATTGTTTTAAATTTTTTACATCTAATAAAACTTTCGTCATTTACTTTCCCCCATTTCCGGCTGGTTTTTCTTTCTGAAGGCTTCCCAACGTAACAAAATTTCTTTAGGCGGCTCTACTTTAGGCGCTTGTGGTGCTAATAACCACGTAGCTGCTTTGTGGGTATTAGAAAGTTCAAAAAAGGGCGGCTGTTTTTCAGTATCAATTTTCATAGCATATTCGTTTCTTGGATAAAAAGCGTCTCCGGTGGGTGGTTCTAATAAATCTGGAGGCGTCCCTGGAATAGCTGTCAAACGATCATCTATCCCTTCTAAAGTCGGCATGGATCCTAAAAGCCCCCAAGTATAAGGATGCTGCGGGTTATAAAAGATCTCAGCAGCTGTTCCAATTTCCACGATTTTACCGGCATACATCACTGCGACCCGGTCTGCGACATTGGCCACAACGCCTAAATCGTGAGTAATAAAAATAATGGAAGAGTTCACTTTTTGTTGAATATCTTTTAATAATTCTAAAATCTGTGCTTGAATTGTTACATCCAAAGCCGTCGTTGGTTCATCAGCAATCAATATTTCTGGATAGCAAATCAAAGCAACCGCAATAACGATCCGTTGCCGTTGACCGCCAGAAAATTGGTGCGGATAACTTTTTAACCGTTTTTTAGCGTTAGGAATTCCTACTAATTCCAATAATTCCAAAGCTTTTTGTAAAGCATCTTTTTTCGAAACTTTCGTATGTTTTAATAGTGATTCAGCCACTTGTTTGCCTATTTTCATGGTTGGATCAAGGGAGGTCATCGGGTCTTGGAAGATCATCGAAATTTCTTTCCCTCGGATTTTTTGCATTTGTTTTTCAGAGTTTTTTAAAATATCTTCTCCGTTAAATAAAATTTCTCCGTTTTCTACAACCGAATTATTCGCCAACAATCCCATAATACTTTTTGTCGTTACCGACTTGCCACTACCTGACTCGCCCACAATAGCTAGCGTTTCCCCTTTGTATAAATCAAAACTTACATCACGAATCGCTTGAACCTTTCCGGCAAAGGTAGTAAATGAAATTTCTAAATCTTTTACTTCTAAAACTTTTTCCACTATCCTCACTCCTTCATCTGCGGATCAAACGCATCCCGTAATCCATCTGCTAGCAAGTTAAACCCAATCATAATCACTGAAAGAACCGCTGCAGGTATTGCCATTTGATAAGGCAAGAATAAGAACGTCTTATAACCTTCATTTAGCAATGTCCCCAAAGAAGCAGTAGGAGGGGTTAACCCAATTCCGATAAAACTTAAGAACGCTTCAAAGAAAATGGCTTCTGGGATACTAAACATCATCTGAATAATAATCACACTAGAAATATTAGGTAAGACATGCTTAAAAGCAATTTTCGTTCGACTTTCTCCTAGTGTTGTTGCGGCTAAGACAAATTCCTGGTCTTTTATCTTAAGCGTCTGGGCTCGGGCAATCCGCGCCATGGGAATCCAATTGGTAATCGCCATAGCTGCTACAATAGAAAAAATACCGGGGTTAAATACCACTAGCATCAAAATCATAACAACGAGATTGGGAATACCCGCTAAAACTTCTATTATTCGTTGCATGTAGTTATCGACTTTACCACCTAACAAACCAGAAACGATTCCGTAGGTCACTCCAAAGACAATATCTAATGCAGCCGCAATGAAGGCGATCAATAGAGAAATACGTACGCCCATAAATAAGCGACTTAATAAGTCACGTCCTAATGCGTCTGTTCCTAGGTAGAAGTGCACGTCGTCAGGGACGTTAGCGGCGTCATATCGATCAACCATTTCGCCACCAACTTCAGATATCCCGTTTAAACCATTAATATCGATTCCGGGGATCTTAGGTGGTAAATTGATATAACTAGAATTTTGTTCTGTTGGATCGTGAGGCGTAGCAAATATGGTTACCACCGAAATCAATAGGACAATCAAAAGAAAAATGACTGAAAAGACAGCTGCTTTATTTTTCTTTAGTCGGCGCCATGAATCCTGCATGAAGTTTAGCGATGGTGCTGTAATCGCTTCGCGTTCAACTTTTGTACTTTTTTCCAATGGTTCAAATTCAGAAGATGGAATTTGTGTTATTTGGTCGTTTGTATAGTTTTTATCTTCCATTATCCACGACTCCCTTCTGAAATACGAATGCGAGGGTCAACAATACCGTATAACACATCGACAACAAAAATAATCGACACTAACATCGTAGAATAAAGAATGGTCACTGCCATAATTGTCGGATAGTCATTGGTCATAATTGATTTAACAAACTGTTCACCAATACCTGGTATTGCAAAAATATTTTCTACCACTAAAGAACCCGTCATTAGCGCTACAGCTAAAGGTCCGAGTAAAGTTAAAATGGGAATTAAACTATTACGCAATCCATGTTTAAAGGCTGATTCCCAGCGACTTAAGCCTTTAGATTTAGCTAATTCAATCTGGTCACTGTGTAATACTTCAACCATTTCCGTTCGTATAAAACGAGCGGAATCTGCCAAAGGTGCCATCGCTAAGGATAAAGTAGGCAAAAGCGTATAGGCAAAGCTATCCCACCTAGCTATGGGTAAAATTTCTAATTTGATAGCAAATACGTACTGCAATAATACGGCGAATACAAAGTTAGGGATTGAACGACCTAAAATCGCAACCAAAGTACTTAAAGTATCTACCCAAGTATTTTGCTTCATGGCAGAAATCGTCCCTAAAATAATTCCAAAAATTGTACCAAAACCAATGGCTTGTAAGCCTAATTGAAGAGAAGGCCCAATCCGTCCTCCTAACAAACTAGATACTTCTTGGTTTTTAAATTGGAAAGAAATCCCGAAATCCCCTTGGACAATGTTTAACAGGTAGTTTCCATATTGGACAATCATTGGTTGATCTAGTCCCATTTGTTCATTTAACAAGGCAATTTGTTCCGGGCTTAATTTTTCAGCGTTGGTATAAGGCGTTCCAGGCAAAAACTGCATCATAAAAAAAGTGATCGTTGCAATTAACCATAACGTAATTGCCATGAAAAACACACGCTGTAATAAATATTTGATAAAATCGTTCACGTTTTTTCCCCCTATTTCTTTGACTTCTACACAATATTTTTATACATTAGAGCTATCTTTATTTTTATAATTAAGAAAGGGCCTCTCATGAGATTAAAAAAAAGTTCTTGGATCATCAGCCTAACAAGTCTGTTAGTTAGCGTATTGCTTATAATCATCCAAAAAGATTTTTCCCTTACTGCTTTATCAGATAACTTATTTTTATTCACCTTATTCTTTCTGATCATTGGCGGATTTCTCTGGGTATTTTCTTCTGGATTTTTTGATAATTTTCAACAATCTTTCAAGAAAAGAAATAAAAAAACAAAATCAGAAGGTATGAAATTGTCAGAAGTCGGTCGTTCTAGCTTTCGCTTCTGGCTAGAACCTGCAGGAATGCTACTTTTATTAAGCTTGCTGACATTACTATTGGCAAGTTTTTAATCAATAAAGACTGAGACACTGCAATGAAGCAGTTGGTTGTCTCAGTCTATTTTTATCTGCAAATTGCCGTCAAAATTATTCGTCGATTGTTACCCATTTATAATCATACTGTGCACCAGCAGTATGGGAAACAAGACCATTAACTCGATCTGCCCTTAAATGAGCTTCCGCATTTTGATACAATGGAACAACCCCTTGATCCTCCATGATAATCTTTTCAGCTTCTACTAAATTATCCCAACGTGCTTCAGGATCATTGGCGTTTTCGTTGGTTGCTTCATCCATTTGTTGATCGTAATCTTCACTACTATACTTCCCATGGTTATTTGCTCCATCCGTTTGGAACAAATCAAGGAAAGCACTTGGATCAGAATAATCAGCACTCCAACCGCCTAAAGCCATATCAAAATCACCGGAAGTTGAACGATCTAAACGAACGGAGAATGGTACAGGACTTAACGTAACATTGACCCCATCTAAACTATCTTGAATCGATTCTTGTAGGAATTCTTGGGCACGTCTGGAACCATCGGTATCATCTGCTAAGAGATCTATTTCCACTGAATCCTCTCCTAGTTCTTCTTGCGCTTGTTCCCAATATTCTTGTGCTTGATCCTGGTCATATTCTACCTGACTACCTGCATCCTCAATAAAGTCGTCTCCTGTTTCCGGATTTTCACTCATATCACTTGGTACTAAGCCAGAAGGTTCAAGCGATCCATCCGCCAAGACTGAATCAACTAGAGCTTCACGATCAATGGAGTAAGAAATCGCTTTACGGAAGTTTTCGTTATTAAATGGTGAGTCTTCATCGTCTTGATTCATTTCCATATAAAAAGTAGACGCCATAGGGAGCGTGAGATATTCGGGATCATTGGCCATTTGTTGTGCGAGTTCACCACTTAGTACAAACTCATCTGCTTGCCCATCTTGGAATAAATTCAAAGCCGTTGATGCTTCTTTAACAACATTGACATTCACTCGATCTAAGGAAACATTATCTGCATCCCAATAATCTTCGTTTTTATCATAAGACCATTCGGTATCTGAGCCGGGACCATCAAAATCAGCTAAAACAAATGGACCATTATAAACCATATTATCACTTGTTTGTGCATAGTCATCGCCATTTTCTTCTATGACATCTTCATTTTGTGGGAAGAATGATGGAAAGGCTAATAGATTATCAAAATATTCTGTCGGTCTTTCTAAGGTAACTTCTAGTTCATAATCATCCACCGCTTCAATACCTAATTCATCAAGGTCTGCGTCCCCATTACTTACATCTTCCGCATTTTCTACGGGTTCAAACATATAAGCAAATTCTGAAGCTGTCTCTGGGTCTACTGTACGTTGCCACCCATAAACATAGTCGTCAGCTGTTACCGGGTCGCCATTTGACCAAGTCGCATCTTCACGTAGTTGAATGTTATAAGTCAAACCATCTTCTGAAATTTCTGCTTCTTCTGCTGCACCCGCTGGTTGAGGCGTATCATTTTCGTCTAAACGGTAAATACCTTCAAAAACATTATTTAATGCTGAAAAACTGACGGTATCTGTTGCCTGAGATATGTCCGCTGTCGGCATTTCTTGTCTTTCAATAAAGGTAAACTCATTTCCCGAAGTGCCCGAAGCACCGTCGCCTCCGCCTTCCCCTGAATCTTGTGTTGAGCCAGTCGTACAACCAGCTAGTACCAAACTACACACCGCAAATATACTATAAACATATTTCTTTTTCACAAGCCTTACTCCTTTTTTTGGGAATTTTCAGAATTATCACCTTTTTCTGAAGTTATATAAGATTGTAATTATTAATTATTAAAAAAGCAAGAGAA
>JAKDZT010000343.1 GCA_030462125.1 Tetragenococcus sp. | reverse complement strand
GCTTTCGTTTCTGGCTAGAACCTGCAGGAATTCTATTTTTATTAAGCCTGCTGACTTTACTATTGGCAAGGTTTTAATCAATAAAGACTGAGACGCTGCGATTAGCAGTTTTTTGTCTCAGTCTATTTCTATTCTGAGTTGCTATAAATCTATTCTTCGATCGTTATATCTTTAAAGTCATATTGTGCTCCTGCTTGGTGAGCCACCAGACCATTCACTTTATCGGCTCTCATATGCCCCGTAGCTTTTTGATACAACGGAACGACACCTTGCTCGTCCATAATGATTTTCTCAGCTTCCACCAAGTTATCCCAACGCGCTTGTGAGTCATTAGCATTTTCGTTAGTTGCTTGGTCGATTTGCTCATCATAGTCATCATTACTCCAATTACCACGGTTATATGAATTACCCGTTTGGAATAAATCTAGGAAACTACTTGGATCCGCATAATCAGCGCTCCAACCACCAATTGTTAGATCAAAGTCTCCTTCATTTGAACGATCTAAACGAACAGAAAATGGTACAGAACTTAAAGTAATGTCAACGCCATCTAAGTTTGACTCAATAGATTCTTGGATAAACTCTTGGGTTTTCTTCGATTTATCGGTATCATCCGACAACATTTCAATATCTAAGGAATCAATATCTAATTCTTCTTTGGCTTTTTCCCAATGTTCTTGAGCTTTTTCTTCGTCAAATTCTAATTGATCTCCAGCATCTTCAGTAAACTCAGTATCATCATCAGGGCTTGTAGACATACCTTCAGGTACCAAACCTACCGGTGCAAGGGAACCATCAGATAAGATCGATTCCACTAAAGCATCCCGATCAATTGAATAAGAGATTGCTTTGCGTAAATTTTCATTACGGTATGGTGAATCCTCATCCTCTTGATTCATTTCCAGATAAAAGGTAGTGGCTTCTGGCTGACTGACATATTCAGGATCATTAGCCATTTGTTGAGCGAGTTCTCCATCTAAAGTAACATCGTCAGCTTGTCCGTCTTGGAATAAGTTCAAAGCCGTCGAAGCTTCTTTTACAACGCTTACGTTAACTTTATCTAAAGAAACATTATCTTGATCCCAGTATTCGTCATTTTTTTCATAGGTCCAATCAGTATCTGAGCCTGGGCCATCAAAATCAGCTAAAGCAAACGGCCCATTATAGACTGAATTTTCACTTGTGGATGCATAATCGTCCCCATTTTCTTCAACTGCCTCTTGATTTTGCGGGAAAAAGATTGGAAAAGCCAATAAATTATCAAAATATTCCAGTGGCTTATCTAAAGTGATTTCTAACTCATAGTCATCTACTGCTTCGATTCCTAATTCTTCTGGATCTTTTTCATCATTTATAACCTCTTCACCATTTTCAACTGCTTCAAAAAGATACGCATATTCAGCAGCTGTTTCTGGGTCAGCCGTACGCTGCCAACTAAAAACGTAATCATCCGCTGTTACAGGATCGCCATTTGACCATTTTGCGTCTTCACGAAGTTTGATGTTATAAGTTATTCCATCTTCTGAGACATCTGCTTCTTCTGCTGCACCTGCAGGTTGAGGTTCATCATTTTCATCCAAACGGTAAATTCCTTCATAAACGTTATTTAAAGCTGAAAAGCTGACCGTATCGGTTGCTTGGGATAAATCAGCTGTCGGCATCTCTTGCTGTTCTACAAAATTAAACTCATTTTCTGCAGAACCGCCACCTCCTGCAGCGTCACCTGAATCTTGCGTTCCTCCTGTTGTACATCCCGCAAGAACCAAGGCACTCATTGCAAACAAACTATAAACATGTTTCTTTTTCACATCACTTGCCCCTTTTTTAATTGAGAATTTTCAGAATCATTTTCTTTTTCTGAAGTTATATAAGATTGTAATTATTAATTATTAAAAAAGCAAGAGAA
>JAKDZT010000342.1 GCA_030462125.1 Tetragenococcus sp. | reverse complement strand
CTTTGTCATTCTTACGTGCTTAGCTCAAATTAACCACACTACTTTGTCGTTCTTACGTGCTTGTTTCCTTTTTAGCTCATTGTTTTGGCATTCTACTGTTCTTATTTAGTAGAATTCATGTCTTTGCCATTTCTATTACGCTGCTTTAGCTGACTTATACCTATAAAAAAAGCCGACCTCCAAAAAATTAACTTTTTATAAGAGGTCGGTGTATTTTTATGCTTTCTTTTTTTTATGTTTTTGGCTGGATTCCATAATCACGGGTAAGATTACGGGACGTCGTTTGGTTTGTTCAAATAGATAGCGACTTAATTTTTCACGAATTTCTTGTTTTAATTTGCTCCATTCAAAATCATCGCTGTGTAAATGCTTATCAACAATTTCTTCTACAATGTCTCCGCCTTCTCTTAAAAGATCCCGGCTCGCTTTGACATAAACAAAACCGCGAGACGTAATTTGAGGCTTAGAAACAATGCGTTTTTTCCGACGGTTAATCGTAACAACAGCGACAAAGACGCCATCTTCTGATAGAACTTTCCGGTCTTTTAAAACGATATTTCCTATATCGCCAACACCGATGCCATCTACCATGACATTATCGGAAGGGATCGTACCACTCAGGCTCATTTCGCCTTTTTTATATTCTAAAATATCACCTGGAACGGTCATGAATATATGATCTTTCGGGATTCCTACTGATTCTGCTAAATCAGCATTGGCTATCAGCAAGCGATATTCTCCTTGTACCGGAATAAAATATTGCGGTTTAAGCAAATTCATCATTAACTGTAAGTCGTCCGGATTCGCATGTCCAGAAACCCGCAAGTTATCAGAAATATTTTTGACCGTGCCACCTGCTTTATAGATCATATCTTCTGTTTTAGCTACGTATGTTTCCATATCAATTGTCGGCGTTGTGGTGATATATACCAAGTCGCCTTCTTTGATACGTAATGCCCGGTGAGAGCCGCTAGCCATTTTTTGTAGTGCTTTAATCGGCTCACCCATACGTCCGGTTTCTAAGATAATTAACTGATTATCGTCATATTTTTTCATCGCTTTTTGCGAAATCAAAATATCTTCATCAGGTAATTCTAGTTTTCCTAATTTCATAGCCGTGCGAATAATGCGGCTAAAATCTTGGCCGGTTAAAACAATTTTACGACCTGCTCTATAAGCTGCGTCAATCAATTGTTGCACTCGTTGTAAATTACTAGCTACACAAGCAACAATGATACGACCTTCCCAAAATCCGATATTATCATATACTTCTTCGCCAATTTGCTTTTCAGAAGCTACCGTTTCGGGATTTTCTGCATTACTAGAAGTACTCAAAAGTGCTAATACGCCTTCTTTGCCAATTTCAGCTAAGCGTCCAAAATCGGTACGATAAGAAGAAACAGCTGACTGATCAAATTTGAAGTCTCCTGTATAAACAATATTTCCTTCAGGTGTCTTCAAAGAAATGCCGACAGAATCCGGAATCGTATGAGTCGTTGGGAAGAAGCTTACCACAGTTGAGTTAAAATCAATTTCGGTATCTTCATCAATAACATGAAATTCCTTAAATTGTTTCGTTGGTTCGTAACGATGGACAGACAATTTTGCCAATTCGATCGTTAATTTTGTGCCGAACACGGGAGCCTCAATTTTTTCTAAAAAGTAAGGCAGTGCGCCTATCGCATCTGCGTGTCCATGAGTAACAAAGATTCCGGCTACACGATCCGCATTTTCTTCTAAATAAGTAAAGTCTGGAATGACTGTATCGATCCCTAACAACTCATTTTCTGGGTAGCGTAAGCCGCAATCTAACACAAAGATATCGTCTCCTACTTCAGCGATGTACAAATTCTTCCCATTCTCACGTACACCACTAAGAGGAATAATTCTTATTTGTGTCAAATTTTTCAC
>JAKDZT010000341.1 GCA_030462125.1 Tetragenococcus sp. | reverse complement strand
CAGCTATTTCAGTTTATATTTATCAGAAAAGTATACACTCATCCCTTGAAATCGCTATTCCCAAGACTTTTGAATTTTTATTTAATTATTGATTCAAAAGTGAAAAACGCAATCTCATAGATGCAGTCATAGTATACTTCCCTCCTTCATAACTTTCATCGCAATAATAACTTAATCCTTAGAAAAAGTAAAGTCTTTGCTTTTTTATCTTTGCTAGACAATTCAAGGTTCCTGGACAAAGACAGAGAATAAAACACTAATCGGCTCCTGATGTAGTAAGATGATATTCATGTTTTTTAGGACAAAGCTTTTTAAATTCTTTCTCCATAATTAAATTCTCGGATAAGATTTTCCTGAACTAATCTCCGAGATCTCGTTTTCGGACAGTAGTTTGACAAACTTATGTCCGTTATTTGCTACTTAAGAGTGTTTAACGACTATTTCTTTATTTTTCAGACAAAACTTTCCAATTTCTTTCTCCGTAATTGGATTCTCGGATAAGATTTTCCTATACTATTGCCGGTCATTTCGTTTTCGAACAAAGAATTGGCGAACTTTTATCCGTTATCTGCTATTTATTTGTCCAATAGGATACCTCAATAAAATTTACACTTAGCTTTATTAAATCCAATAAGCAACAAGCCATTCCAAAAAAGTAGGATACAGAGACAGGGAGAGCATTTGAGATTAGGTCTACCAAAACATATGCATTAAAAAATTTGATGTAATAAGCTTTTGTTGAGGAGGGAAACTTTGATGACTTTTTTTACTAAACTACCTTATAAAAAAATGCAACATGAGCATGACGATGTTTATACCTTCTCTTTCGAAAAGAAGGAGAAGTTTTTATTAAAACCTGGGCAATTCGCTTTATTTATACTGCCAAAATTTGCTAGATCGCACCCTTTTTCCTTATCTTCTTTTCCTGATGAAGAGTATATTTCATTTACTGTTCATGTTCGTCCAAAAAGCCGATTTAAAAAGAATCTGATGAACATGAAAGAAAACGAAAAGATATTGATGGTGAGACCTATAAGCAATATATCTCTTAATCGTAAATTCAAAGAATATGTATGCCTAGCTCAAGGAATAGGGATAACGCCTTTTAGGTCAATTTTATTGCAAGCTAGAGAATCTCCTTTTCCTTATAAAACAATCTTAATTCACGTTAGCAAGGGGCAACATACCTTTCGTAAGCTGACTGAAAGCGCTGCAAATACTGCTTATTTTCCAACCAATGCAACTGACTTTCAAAAAATTGTTTCTCAACAGAAAAAGGATAACTATTTTTTGATTTCTGGGAGCCCTAACTTTACAAAAGGAGTCCAAAAAAATTTGTTAAAGCAGGGCGTGGATCGTAGCCAAATTAAAAGAGATTCTTTTTTTGTTATTAATTTTCTTGTTTCCGACACACACATTGTAGCTTGTTGTTTGAATCCGGCGCTTCGATCAAAGAAGTCCAAGTCCGTCTAGGCCATAATGACATTAAGACCACCTTAGACGTGTACACGCATGTTAGTGAACGGAAAAAAGAAGAAACCGCGCATCGTTTCGCTGATTTTATGGAGAACAAACAAGAGGAAGAAAAAAGTATGGTCAAAACGCAAAAAAGAGGATATCCTCTTCCCAGGATACCCTCCAAAAGCTGATAAATCAGCATTTCGTTTATTCGCCAGCGTTGGCGTCTTTGAAACCGTACTTTTTGTTGAAACGGTCCACAGGTCCATCTGCTTGCGTGAATTTTTGACGTCCAGTATAGAATGGATGAGAATCAGAAGTTACTTCGACACGAATGACTGGGTAAGTATTGCCGTCTTCCCATTCAATAGTTTCTTCTGAGTTTTTTGTTGAACCTGATAAGAATTTAAAGCCGGTTGTTGTGTCCATAAATACAACTGGATGATATTCTGGAT
>JAKDZT010000340.1 GCA_030462125.1 Tetragenococcus sp. | reverse complement strand
ATTCAGCATAAACAAAACTTCCTCCACCTTTCCAGTCTACATCTTTAGAAATACCTCCTTGTTCTCCTTCAATGACCTTCTGTAAGCGTGGTACTGACACAGTATTGATATAGTCCATTTGTTCAATGCCTATATATTGTCTACCCATTTTGTGAGCGACTGCTTGTGTTGTAGAAGAACCCATAAAGAAATCTAAAACTATATCTTGTTCTTTCGTAAATAACTTAATTAAAAATAACACTAAACTTTCAGGTTTTTTACCATTCCTAAAATCAACATTCCCTTCGTCATTAACTACATTATATTCTTGTACAAAATCTACAAAATTTGGATATGGTATTTTAGTAACTGATGAACTTAATGGCATTCCTTGAAAATACGTTCCATTTTTATTACCTTCTTTCGGCAAATGAAAATATCTGTATCCAACTCCATCATCGCCCATATCAGGAACCTTAAATAATGTTTTTGGTGGATATTCGTCTTTTAAAGATTCAATATATTTAACATAAAATCGTCCCGAACTATTTTTTTCACGTAAACTTCCTCGAATACTATGTGTCTTAAACTTTTCTTTACCAGGTTTACCCTTAATTTTTTTATACTGTTCAGGTAAGTACAATTCAACTTTCTTATTACCCATTTTTATAGTTTTTGTAGGTTTTTCTAAAATTTGTACTTCGTATATATAATCATCTTCAGTTTTCTCTTTTTCAATTTTAGGCATTATAAAATTATCAGACTTAGAATATACTAATACATATTCCACAACATCATTAAAGTTTTTATCAGATGTTAAAGTTCTTTCTGGATGTCTAACTAGAATATTAAAAGTTAATACTTTTCTATCTTCTCCAAAAATAGAATCCATCATAACTTTTAAATACGCAAAGTTATGGAAGCTACACTGAACAGCTAAAACACCATCATTACAGAGAAGGTTCCAGGCTTCTTCAAGTCTGTTTTTTATAAATGTTAGCCATGTACTTCTTGAAAACTTATCATTATATTTAAAGCTATCACTTCCTGTATTGTATGGTGGATCTATATAAACCATTTTTATTTTATTCTCGTATCTTTCTTTAAGAGAATGTAAAGCTACTAAGTTATTTCCTTTAATAATCAAATTATCTTTATCAGTAAAATCATCAATATCATGTTCTCCACTTTTATCGTATTTCTTAATGTTTGCAAGAACCTTTGGAGATAACAAAGTATCAATTTCTTCTTTAGCTAGCACATTATGATAATAAATTTCTTTTTTTCCCTGATCTTCTTTTGTCATTCCTCCTTCAAGAACACTGTCTTTATGAGGAAAATCTAAAACAACATCTGTATTGTAATTTAAATATTTACCTTCGCTTGTTAACCCAATTTCATTAGAATATTTTGTATAGCTATTTTCCCAATAATTTTTATATCGCAACATACTAATAAATTCTTCAATTTTAAAGATATTAGTAGAATTTAAGCTAATTGAATATGTATCTTTAACTAATTGATTTGATAAAAGTGCTTCGATTAATTCTTGATTATAATTCCTAAGATCTTCAGCAACTTTATTTCTCAATAAAACATCTTTCTCCCAATACTTTGGAAATTTTAAAAGTACCTCTTTAATTTGTGATAGTAGTTCAGTTTCTACTTTATTATCAGACATTACATCATTCTCCTTTATATCTATCTAAAAAATTGCCACCACTTCTTTTTTTCATCTTTTTTTATTTCTTCTTTATTTATTCCTTCATCAATCTGTTTTTCTGATTCTTTTTCTTCAAGTTCTAATCTCAATAATTCGATTTTTTTATTAGAAATCAAAGTTAATTGTTGTTGTTGATCTAAAAGTTTTTCTAAATTTGCTCTTGATTTATTCGCTTCTTCTAACTGTTTTTCTAACACCTTTATCAGCTTATCTTTACT
>JAKDZT010000074.1 GCA_030462125.1 Tetragenococcus sp. | reverse complement strand
CATCTTCTACGCCTTTGGTAAAGCCAGCATCAAAACGATCAATAACTTCGCCTTCGACACCACCCACAAAACCAACTTTATCTGTTTCCGTAGTATAAGCTGCTGCAATTCCAGCTAAATAAGCAGCTTCTTGGTCTTTAAATGTAGCTGAAGCCACATTATCGCTTTCTACAATATCGTCAACAATGACAAAATTGTTATCTGGATTATTTTCTGCTTGTTCTTCAATTGCCGGTTGTAATTTATACCCAATTCCAAAAATTGTTTGGAAGCCAGCGTTTAGAGCTTGGTCAATATTAGGAATATAATCTGATTCATTAGATGATTGGAAATATTGATAACCATCATTGCCGCGTTCTACATCATTTTCTTCACCCCATGCTTGTAGGCCTTCCCAAGCGGATTGGTTAAATGAACGATCATCCACGCCCCCTGTATCGGTGATTAAAGCTGCTGGCGCGTTTGACCCATCGCCGTTATTTCCGCCATTGTCTGAGCCCCCGCCGTTACCACATGCGCCTAATAGTAAGGCACTAACCACTGCTACGGTACCAAACCCAAATAATTTTGTTCTTTTCATTTTTTATAAAGCCTCCTAAAAAATTTTTATTTTAAACAGTGTTTAACTATTTGAAACCATTATAAATCTTGCCCAGTGAATGAATACGGCAGCAATTGTTCCACTGTCATTTCTTTTGTTATGCCCTTCTCACCAACAAGTGTCACCGGCATATCCGGTGCAAAAAATTCAGCCATTACTTGACGGCAGGCACCACAAGGAGAAATCGGTTGTAATGTATTGCCAGCTATCACTAAGCGCGCAAAATCTCGTTCGCCTTCAGATACTGCCTTAAATATAGCGGTACGTTCCGCGCAATTGCTCAATCCAAAAGAAGCATTCTCAATATTAATGCCTTGATACGTTTTTCCTTGTTCGGTTACCAAACAAGCACCTACCGGAAAATGCGAATAAGGAACATAGGCGTTATCCAGTGCTTCCCATGCTATTTCTAGCCATTCTTTTTTCGCTTTTGTCATCTTCCACCTCCTAAATTTTGAAGTTACTATCTCCATTTATAATTGCTACACTAGCGTTTGTAGCTAATCTTGTAGCCCCTGCTTCAGTTAATGCTAGTGCATCATCTTCTGTATAAACACCACCCGCTGCTTCTACACCTATTTCAGGAGCCACAATTTCTTGTAACACTTGTATATCTTCAATCTTGGCACCTTCTGCTGAAAATCCAGTAGAAGTTTTCACGAAATCAGCACCGGCAGTTTGTACTAATTCACAAGCTTTTATAAGTTCTTCTCTTGTCAATAAGCTTGTTTCAATAATGACTTTGACTATGGCTTGGTGCTTAACTACATCAACCACCGCTTGAATATCCGCTTGAGCCTTTTCTAACATTCCCGACTTTAACGCGCCGATGTTGGCTACCATATCAATTTCATCTGCACCATTTTCAATAGCATTTTTCGCTTCAAAAACTTTAGTTGCTGAAGTATTTGCTCCTAGAGGAAACCCGATGACTGTACATACAACTGTTGGCTCACGTTTTAATTTTTGCGCTGCTAAGAAAACCCAAATTGGGTTCACACAGACGGCGTAAAAACGATACCTCTTCGCTTCTTCAATCAAGCACAGCACTTCTTCTTTGGTGGCATCTGTTTTTAAAAGAGTATGATCGATCACTCGGTTTAGCTCCATCTTTTTTACCTCTACTCTATGATGATTTCATGGACTAACGTCGGTTCATCTGCAGATTCTTCAATACGGATATTTTGATACAACTTTTTTTTGACCTCTTCTACTTGTTCTGTATTGCTATAAATTGTTGCCAAGGATTCTCCTTTTTTGACCTGATCGCCGACTTTTTTATGTAATTTCAAACCTACGCCATGATCAATTGTTTCTTCTTTTGTTTGACGACCTGCCCCTAACATCATTGCCGCAACCCCAATTTCGTTAGCTACTAGTTTTGCCACAATCCCGGTAGTTTTAGCGGGTAATTCTATTTCAAATTGCGCCGTCAATAAGCGTTCGGGGTTTGTACAAATGGTTTCATCGCCACCTTGGTTTTTAATCATTTTCTTAAAGGTGTTAAAGGCAGCGCCCGAAGAAATGGCTTCTTCTAATAATGTACGGGCTTCCTCTAAAGTTTCTGCTTTTTTCCCTAGTACTACCATTTGGCTACCCAGCGCGTAGCACATCTCTAACAAATCATCGGGTCCTTTACCTTGTAATGTTTCAATGGCTTCGATGACTTCTAAACCATTGCCAATCGCTTGGCCTAACGGCTGACTCATATCAGAGATAACCGCCATTGTTTTAAGCTCAGCTAGTTCTCCGATCCGGACCATCGTATGAGATAAACGCCGCGCATCCGCAAGATTTTTCATAAACGCCCCTTCGCCAGTAGTAACGTCTAAAACAATCGCATCCGCACCAGCTGCAATCTTTTTACTCATAATTGAACTAGCAATTAAAGGGATTGAAGGAACTGTTGCTGTAACATCGCGCAAAGCGTAGAGCCTTTTATCAGCTGGGGCTAAATCCCCACTCTGACCGATGACTGCTACTTTATTTTTGTTGACTTCTTCAATAAAGGTCTGCTCAGATAGCTCAATTTGAAAACCAGGTATAGATTCTAGTTTATCCAAGGTGCCACCAGTATAGCCCAGACCACGACCAGACATTTTCGCTACCGGTACACCTACGCTGGCAACTAACGGCGCTAAAACTAAGGTAGTGGTATCACCCACGCCACCTGTGGAGTGTTTATCAACTTTTATTCCTTCAATAGTAGATAAGTCAATTTTTTCTCCTGAATCTGCCATTGCTAGAGTGAGTGCTGTAATCTCCTCATCTGTCATATCTTTATAAAAAATCGTCATAAGAAGAGCACTCATTTGATAATCAGGAATTTTCTCTGATGTATATTCTTGCACGATAAACTTGATTTCTTCTTTAGTTAGCACTTCACCGTCTCGCTTTTTTTCAATTAAATCGACCATGCGCATTTAAAACAAACCTCGCTTCCTGATTTTCACTTATTATACAATAGTTTAAAGAAAGGTAAAACACTTAAGTAAACCGTTTTACTAAACAAATAGACAAATGAAAGCCCTTTCTAAAGATAGAATACAAGACCCTCAAACAATTGTCAATCTGAATTTTAACCCGCTTATGAAACTCATACTAATTTTGGGGTATCTCTCTTACACTCTCACGAAATATTAATTTTGTCTCAAAAATTTTGTTCGGAATTCGCCTCTCTGGAAATTCAATCGCGTCGATTATAAATTTCGCTGCAGTAAATCCAATGTCAAACACTGGTTGCTCTACCGTAGTTAGCGGAGGGTTCATAAACTTCGAGAAACTTAACCCATCAAAGCCAATAACCGAAATATCATCAGGGACGTTCAGCTTTCGTTCGTTTATAGCACGATAACATCCCATAGCCATAGCATCATTACTACAGAAAATAGCAGTCAAATTTTTTCGCTTTAGTAATTGTTGTGCCGCTTGGTAACCACCTTCTACAGTTAAGTCAGCAGTGGCTACATTTTCACGCTTAAACGTTATTTGAGCATCTTTTAAGGCGTGTCGATAACCGTTATAGCGTTCTTCTAATTGATAATAACTAGTATCTTCTTTGATTAAACCAATATTACAATGTCCCTTTTTTATCAAATAAGATACTGCTTGATAAGCTCCTTCATATTCTTTGATAATTAAACGCCCGTTATCCCGCTGGTTGATTCCACGATCAATTAACCCCAACGGCATTGCTTTCGAAAAGTTACTATCAATCCCGTATTCGTCAGGCAAAACATTGGGCGTAGCTAAAAGAACACCTTCCACCGAACGATCGGCTAATTGTTGTAGTAGTTGAAGTTCTTTTTTTAACTCATGATGGGAGTTGCAAAGAACTAACATATAGCCTAGAGGATTCGTATAATGCTCTGCACCTTCCACAATTTTAGAAAAGAAAGAGTCTGTCACATCTGGAACAATCATGCCAATCGTTTTTGAATGACGTGTAACTAAATTAGAAGCAAAAAAATCCGGCTTATATTGATATTTTTCAACAACATCAAGTACTCGTTGGCGTGTATCTGTACTAAAACGTCCACCCTTATGATTTAATATCTGGGAGACAGTAGTTACTGAAACACCAGCAATTTCAGCAATTTGTCGAATCGTTAGCTTCATATAATTCACCTCTACTTTATACTTTGAATAATATAATAGCCTTTATCTTTTTTGATTACTGTAGCGTTGCTGAAAACTTCGTCCATTTTCTTTTGGGCACTAGGCGCCCCTTGTTTTTTCTGCACAACAATGGTCAAAGTGCCTGCTTCTTGTAAATAATCATAGCCTTCTTCAATGATTTGATGAACAACTTTTTTTCCTGCCCGAATTGGCGGGTTGCTTAAAATGGCCGCATAGTTTTTTTCATGGACGTCTGCGTAAATATTAGACAGATGTATATCGACATTTTCAACCTGGTTTTTGACAGCGTTTTGTTCAGCGAGATAAACAGCTCGTTCATTAACATCAGTCATTTCAACCTGACGGCCACTAGCATGAGCAACAGCGAGCCCAATCGGTCCATATCCACATCCCACTTCTAAAATCTTTCCTTCTGGTAGCTCTTCCCAATTAAAAGCTTGAATAAGCACTCTTGAACCATAATCGACGGTATTTTTGGAAAACACGCCACTATCAGTTATAAATTGAAAATTTTTACCTAATAACACAAAAGACCATTCTAAAATTTCATGAGCACTTTCCGGATTTGTTTGGTAATAATGGTTTGCCATACTTTCCCTCTTTTTTATCTTGATACTTTTATCATACCGGTTTTTTTACCAAAGTAAATAAATGGTCGACTATTTTTTTCCACTGTAGCTAGGAGCTCTTATTTTTTTGTGTTAAAATATCTTTGACTATTTTTAAAATTACAGCGGTCCAAAGATAATAATAGTTGTCTTTTCACCACTTCGTATGAGGAGGACCCATGGAAGAGTATATGAATTTTTATCAAATTCCCCGTACCGAATGGCAAGGCTTTTATTCACCCAAGCATACGCCCTTAACACAAGAGGAATTAGATGGTATTAAAAGTTTGAATGACCGAATTTCAATGCAAGACGTAGAAGATATTTACATTCCGATGTGTCATATGATTCATTTACATATGAAAGAGTATGAATCCTTAAGTTTGAGTAAGGGGCTTTTTTTACATCGCTATATAAAAGTTCCTCCCTTTATTATTGGGATCTCAGGAAGTGTAGCTGTCGGAAAAAGTACAACGGCACGACTATTACAAACCCTTCTATCACGCTTATTTCCTAAACAAGACGTGCAGCTAATTACCACAGATGGTTTTTTGTATCCTAACCGTGTCCTAGAAGCACGAGGAATTATGGATCGTAAAGGTTTTCCCGAAAGCTATGACATGGAGCGCTTAATCGATTTTTTAAACAGCGTCAAATCCCATGAAAAAGATCTTAAAATCCCGCTTTATTCTCATAAAAGCTATGATATCATTGAAGGCGAGTACGAAACCATTTCACAACCGGATATTTTGATCGTTGAAGGAATCAATGTATTCCAATTACCGGCAAATCAACAAATCTATGTGAGCGACTTTTTTGACTTTTCCATTTATGTTGACGCCGATCCTGCGTTAATTGAACGTTGGTATTTAGAACGTTTTGAGTCTCTATTGGATACTGCTTTCCAAGACCCATCCAACTATTACTATGAATACGCGATGGGAGATCGGAAAGATGCCCTTGATATGGCAAAATCTGTATGGAAAAACGTAAATTTAAAAAATTTACAAGAATATATCTTGCCGACACGCTCGCGAGCAGATATAATTCTTCATAAAACAGATTACCATAAGATCAATCAAATATTACTACGCAAATTTTAAAAACTAATTAGAATAGAGGAATTTATTGTGACAAACGTTGAGCATTTGGCAGACGTAGAAAAAATTATTGTATTGGACTACGGTAGCCAATACAACCAACTCATTACCCGGCGCATACGCGACTGCGGTGTTTTTTCTGAGTTGTTGAGCCATAAAACAACAGCAGCAGAAATTAAAGAAATGAACGTAAAAGGAATCATTCTATCCGGCGGTCCAAACAGCGTCTATGACACGGATTCGTTTGGTATTGATGAAGAAATTTTTGAATTAGGCATTCCTATTTTGGGGATTTGTTATGGCATGCAGCTAGTGACTCATCGTTTAGGCGGCACAGTCGAAAGAGCTCAAAACCAAGAATATGGGAAAGCTGGCATCGAAATTACTGGAGCGCAAGCAAAGTTGTTTAGTAATACTCCTGACAACCAAACAGTTTGGATGAGCCATGGAGACTTGGTTAAAGACGTCCCTACTGACTTTGAGGTCGTAGCAACCAGTAAGGATTGTCCCATTGCTTCCATTCAAAATGCTGAAAGAAAAATTTATGGCGTTCAATTCCATCCTGAAGTTCGCCATACCGAATATGGCAATGATTTATTAAAAGAATTCGCCTTAGATATCTGCCAATGCAAAGGCGATTGGACGATGGAAAACTTTATTGAAATGCAAACAGCCAACATTCGCGAACAAGTCGGCGATAAAAAAGTGCTCTTGGCTTTATCTGGCGGGGTAGACTCCAGTGTTGTCGGCGTTCTTTTACAAAAAGCAATCGGCGATCAACTCACTTGTATTTTCGTCGATCATGGTCTTTTGCGTAAGAATGAAGCCAAACAAGTTATGGAAAGCTTAGGCGGCAAATTTGGTTTGAATATTATCAAAGTGGATGCTCAAAAACGCTTTTTAGATAAACTTGAAGGTGTAACTGATCCTGAGCAAAAACGCAAAATTATCGGCAATGAATTTATCTATGTATTTAATGATGAAGCAATTAAACTAGCTGGCGAAGAAGGTATCGGCTTCTTAGCGCAAGGCACCCTTTATACCGATGTCATCGAATCTGGTACTGAAACAGCACAAACCATCAAATCCCATCATAACGTGGGCGGTTTACCAGAAGAAATGAGCTTCCAGTTAATTGAACCATTGAATACGTTGTTTAAAGACGAAGTACGTGCCTTGGGAACCGAACTTGGAATGCCAGATACCATCGTTTGGCGGCAACCATTCCCTGGTCCAGGTCTAGGTATTCGCGTATTAGGTGAACTTTCCGAAGAAAAATTAGAAATCGTACGTGAATCCGACGCCATCTTACGCGAAGAAATTGCTAATGCTGGCCTAGATCGTGATATCTGGCAATATTTCACCGTACTACCTGGCATTCGTTCTGTCGGCGTTATGGGTGACGAGCGGACTTATGACTACACAGTGGGCATCCGTGCCATCACTTCCATTGACGGCATGACCGCGGACTTTGCCCGCATTCCATGGGATGTATTACAACAAATCTCGGTACGTATCGTCAATGAAGTCGAACATGTGAATCGGATCGTGTATGATGTGACGAGTAAGCCTCCTTCTACAGTCGAGTGGGAATAAAACGCCCGTTATTTTATCATAAAAAGTTACTTTAAAAGTTTTCCTTCAGTATAAAAAGAGCCACTACCTATTAACCAGATAGGTAGTGGCTCTTTTGCTGCTATATAGCAACTTAATCTCGTTCCGCAAATTTATTATAGCATATTAGTTCTAAAAAATGTACATATTACTTTTCTTAACGATTTAAATTATAAAGGTATGCTTTACATAAGCTTACAAGCATCCAACATTATGAGACCAGAGACATAGAGCGGAAGTAGAATACGAATTGGCTCTCTATATTTGAAAAGACAGGGGAACAACTTCTGTTCTTACTTTAGTTCCCCCAATTTCTAGAGCTACTTCTCTAATCCTACCCTAGTTTCCTGATTTCTAGGGTCGCTTTCCTGAACCTACCCTAGTTTTTCCTAATTTCTAGGGTCGCTTTCCTGAACCTACCCTAGTTTTCCTCATTTCATTAGTAGCTATCACAGTCTAATTACAAACAACAACCTCTTTTTCTTCACCACTATAAACCTCAATAAATTTTACTGTTTTCAAGGAGGTTCATTCATAAATAACCTCTCTGTTTACGGTTATAATCCACAACCTCAACATAATTACAGTCATTCTAATTTTCTATCGAAAAACATATCCGATATTAAGCATTGTTATTTACAATATTATCCGTCATTGACAGTTTCGCAAAGATAACTTTCGAAAATTTCTGACTATTCATTGTTTAGTTTTACAAATACAAATGAAATTCCTTTAGCAACGACTCCTACTATAATTGCAGGAAGAATCCAAGAAAAACCTAAATCTGAAAAAGGAAGATTTACAAAAGGCGTGATATAATCCCAATTTGAATGAAACTCTGTTAATCCATCATTTAAGCTAATAAATAATGTTACTCCAACAACGCTACGATAGACGGTTGTATTACAATTTATCACTAGTGGTGCATTAATATAATCAGAATATTCAGATTTTAACTTTTTTCTAAA
>JAKDZT010000073.1 GCA_030462125.1 Tetragenococcus sp. | reverse complement strand
AATCGGAGTATTTTTTTACATAAAGACCATTTTTTTCCGACCATTCTGCGTATACGATTTCCTTTAAATTAGTATATCCTTCTTTTTTTAAATGAGTCATAAGCCATTCTTTGTTCTTGCCGATGCTGTGAAGTGCGTGTTCTTGGATTTTTCTTTCATTAATTAAAAGGTAAGTAGGGACCGATTTGTTTTCTGATTTTTGGATGACACTAAGGGAACCACTAATTTCAAGTAAGGCGAATTCAGCATTTTCAAGTGAAAAACAATTTTGGGTACGTAGTAGAGCTCTTAATTGTTCCATTTCAAGGTGGTTTTTGTGGAGTTCTACTAAATTTAACTGTCCATCTTCGATCAAAACAGCGGGTTTACCTTTAATTTGTTTAGTAAAGTTGTTATTTTTTTGTACTAAGGTTTCGATAACGTATATCAAAAGCCCCCATATCGCCATTGCAAATAATATATGACCTATATGACCTATATGAACTTCTTGGTTGTATAAAGCCGGAGCAATAATTCCACCAAGTACCAAAGTATAAATGAGATCGTAGGGAGTAATATGAGAAAAACTTTTTTTACCCACGACACGTATAATGACTAATAAACCAACAAACCCTGCGATCATCTTCGTTATAATAGATACATACATCGTAAAAACTCCCTTATATATTATTTTCGTTTTCGTTTGAAATAAACGTAGCTAGTCTTTCAATACACTCTTCATTTTAAAAGAATTGAAACAATAGATCTATTTAAACCCTTTATCATTTATCTGAAATTTTGTTCACTTTTTCACTATTGGCTCAATGGTTTGTTGCAGCCTCTAATTTTTGACTTTGATAAAATTTTACCTTACGATAAATTTAAGCCCATATTTCAATTGGAGAATCATTGAATAGAAGCTTGTAGTATTAGTTTTAAACTAAGCCATATGTCCGTGAATATTTGATCAATCCCAATGGTGCTGTGGTATTCAGCTTTAAGAGTGGAGATGTGGGCGACTATTTTTGTTGGTTGTAGCAGCACTGGGTGAAAAAATTTAACATTTGATAAGGGAGGTTTTTCATGACTATTGCAGAAGATAATTTTCCTGTAGATTTTACAGATACAGAAGAATTAAAAAAACAAGTTTTTGAGGTTTTGAATTTTTACTACCCCCGATGTATAGATAAAGAAAATGGCGGCTACTACGAGGGTATGTTGGACGATGGAAGCATTAACGATCGAACAACCAAAAATTTGGTTGGGACAGCCAGATTTATTTATATATTTAGTGTCGGTGCTCTTTTAGACGGATCTGACTGGTGTAAAAAAGCAGCTGTACATGGTCTTAATTTTCTTCAAGAACACTTTTTAGACAAAGAAAATAATGGATACTATTTTCAATTGAATAAAACCGAAGTTGCTGATTCATCGAAAATGACTTATGGACATGCTTTTGTCCTACTGGCTTCATCTATAGCTTATCAAGCGGGAATTACAGAAGCAAAAGCTGTGCTGGATAATGTTAATAAGGTTTTAGAAAATCATTTTTGGGAAGCTCAAAAAGGTTTTTATGCGGACGAATGGGACGCCTCATGGACAACTCTCGTTTCTTATAGAGGTCAAAACGCTAATATGCACATGTGTGAAGCTTCTCTTACTGCTTATGAAGCTACCAATGATGAAAAATATTTAGACAGAGCTTACCAACTTGCTAAAGGTGTTGCCAAAAATTTAATGCCACAAACAGAAGGTCTCGTTTGGGAACACTATGATTCAAGCTTTCATCCAGATTGGGATTATAATAAAGGTTTAACCCAAGATGAATTTCGTCCTTATGGGTTTATCCCCGGACATCAGTTTGAATGGAGTAAGTTATTTATTTGGTTAGACAAATATCGCTCAGAGCCCTGGATGTTGGAAAATGCAGAACATTTGTATCAACAAGCCTGGAAATTAGGCTGGGACGATTTTTATGGCGGCGTTTTTTTCGCACTTTCGCCTGATAAAAAGTTAATTGATTTAGACAAGAACTACTGGGTTATGGCTGAAGGTATTGCGGCGTCCTCTCTTTTGGCTGCAAAAACTAATTCCTCAAAATATTGGGATGGTTATAAGACGCTATTTAATTATTCTTGGCAACATCTTATGGATCATAAGTATGGAGGATGGTATCAACTACTAGGAAGAGAAAATTATCCTTATAGTAATGAAAAAAGCCCTTCGCCAAAAACTGACTATCATCCAGTAGCAGCTTACTATCTAGCTATTCGAGCTTTATCATAAAAAGAAGTTTATAAGTGATATTAATCGAGAGGAGCATGAACATGGATAAAAATATTTATGAAACACAAAAAGACGGACAACCAAAACAAACACAATCAGTACAGCCAGGTATGGAATCTGAAATGGATCCCTTGCCCGTTCAACCTTTAGATTATAAAGGGAGCGGAAAATTAAAGGGACGGTCTGCTTTGGTCACTGGAGGAGACAGTGGAATTGGACGCGCTGTTGCGATAGCTTATGCAAAAGAAGGAGCTAATGTAGGAATTGGCTATCTTAATGAACAAGAAGATGCTGAACAAACGAAATCTCTTGTAGAAGCTGAAGGCGTTAAGAGCCTGTTACTTCCAGGGGATGTGTCAGATGAAGCTACTTGCCAATCAATCATTGAGAAAACTGTAGCTGAATTTGGACAATTAGATATTCTTGTTAATGTAGCTGGCATTCAATTTGTTCGGAATGATATAGAAGATATTACTACTGAACAATGGCATAAGTCTTTCAGTACCAATATTGACTCTATCTTTTATCTGAGCAAACATGCGATGAAATATCTTAAACAAGGGAGTGCTATCATTAATACTACTTCGGTTAATCCTTATATGGGAAAACCTGAATTAATAGATTATACTTCTACCAAAGGAGCGATTGTTGGCTTTACTAGAAGTCTTGCACAAAATGTAGCTTCTAAAGGAATACGTGTAAATATGGTTGCTCCCGGTCCTATTTGGACGCCTTTAATCCCAGCTACTTTTGATGAAGAGTCCGTTGAAAACTTTGGCCTAGAGGTTCCTATGGGAAGACCCGGTCAACCATACGATATGGCTGGCTCTTATGTTCTGCTAGCTTCAGACGAAGGAGCTTATATTACTGGTCAATGTATCCACATTAATGGCGGACAAATTATGCATTCTTAAGTATTGTTGCTTAAAAGTTTTCAAGTTAGACCGAACAGACAAAACTTTTAATCAGCTAAATAGAATTTTATACTGCTCCCTGCTAAAAACGTTCTTATAACTATCATGTATAGCTTATAGGAACGTTTTTAGTTGTGGAACCAATTGCTATATTCAAGTGAAAATTATTCAGTGGAAAGAAAGGTTTCTTATATTGCAGAAAAAAGTGTGATGCTGGCTGTCTTTAGTACTACGGAGGAACAAATTTTTGTAAGAGGTCGATTTGCTGGAACTATACCATGACTTTCATAAACTAGTGGGATAAATGATGTTTTATCCCACCAGTTTATGGTTCTTATGTGGTTATTTCCTTTTTATACCACTGTTTTCTTCAACTAATGATATAAATTTTCGCCAATCGCTCGCCTTAAATATTTCTCTATCTTTTGCTTTTTAGAAAGTGTGTTTGAGATGCGCTCCTTTTTTTTCGAACATAGAGAGTCAGTTAGTGTTTTATTTTCTCGTATAGTAATGCCAACAACAAAATACGAGATAACCATGTTCTGACACAGTTGGAAATCTTCTCAAATGAACTGTTTTCATGATATAATAAGTATACATAACGTAGATGTGAGGGGAGATTGTATGCGATTGACGTATCAGAGGTCAGGCTTAATGACTCAAATGACTTATGGAAAGCCCCTTGCTAGAAGCATTGGTGAACTACTACAAGATGATAGACATGTGATTATTTTAACCAACCAACGATACTATGATCAGTTTTTTGAAAAGATTCAACAAGCATTTCCCCATAATGTTATTGATTGGTACATTTGCCGCAACCAATTATATTGTAACCATTTAGAAGAACTAACAGCATTTTTGCAGTTTTTGGGTAAATTTCCTCGCTCAAAACAATATCTCTTTGTTGCTTTTGGTAATGAAGGGGTAGTACAATTAACTGGTTTTATACAAAAAACAGCCTTACTTACAGGAGAATTTTGGGTGATTGCCACATCTTTACGTTCTTTTTTTAGCGCATTAGAAGAAAATTGCACCATTTGTAAAGAACCTTATAATGAACTACTACAACAAAAAAATTTACCAGCCCATATTTTTTTAGATCAGTCTATTGTACAAAAGCAAGTTGATGGAAAATTAGTTGATTTGCAGATACTTATTCAAACAGCGCTAGTTAGTGATTATGAGTTTTTGCAATTATTATTTAAAAACTTTCCGTCCCAAAAGCAACTGCAGACGAGCTCTTTTATTGCGTTTGTTGAACATGCCGTACAATTGTATGAATCGAATGCAAGCGCCATTACTTCTTATGGAGCAACTTTTGAAAAAGCCTTCTATTTAACCGAAAATGGGCACCTGCTTTCAGCTCATATGAAACGTTTCTTAGGGTTACTTTTACAATTATTTTGGAATTTGGAATTAAATGATTCCACATTTCAAATTGAAAATTTTATGACTTGGTTAAAAAGGCTAGGTTTCCCAATCGAGTTACCAGAACAATTGTTAGTGGGTGAATACTTAGAACAAGTCATTGCCTTACAAGAAAAAAACAAGTTGCTTGTTTTAACTGATGTCGGAAAAATGGGTAGAAATTGGCAGATTGCTAATGAAAAAACGATGTTAAAAGCCATAGAACGTTATCAGAAAATTATTTCAGAGATTTGAGGGGAAAATGAATGACATATAGCGAAAAAATGCTTGCTGCATTAGACGAAGAAGATCTTACTGAAGCACAGCAGCAATTAAAACAAGCAATCCAAAACGATGATGAAGATATTTTAGAAGAATTGGGTGAATCACTTCTTTCCATCGGATTTTTAGAAGAGGCTAAGCAGGTATTTGAAAACCTGAAATCACGCCAACCTGAGCAAAAAGCGATGAATTTACCTCTAGCAGAGATTGCAGTTGAAAATAATGAAACGGACGCAGCGTTAGAATTGCTTGAAGAAATTGATTCAACGAGTGAATTGTACCCACAAGCTTTATTAATTACCGCCGATCTATATCAAGTGCTGGGGATTCCTGAAGTTAGTGAATCGAAGTTAAAGGAAGCTGCGCGTATACTCCCTGACGAACCGTTAATCCAGTTTGCTTTAGCAGAACTTTATCTTTCCATGGATCGATTCAACGAAGCAGAATTTATTTATCAGCATTTATTAGAACTTGGCGAAGATGAAATCAATAATGTTTCCATAAATGAACGGTTAGGAACAACGCTTAGCTTAGAAGGCGATTTTGAAAATGCCGTCGAGTATTTAGAAACTGCCTTAGAAGAAGGTGAAACAGATGAGCGGCTATTCCAAACAGCGTTTGTTTATCGTCAGTTACAAGATAATGACAAAACCATTCATTACCTACAAGAATTACGGTCGTTGAATCCGCAATATCTGGCGTTATACTTGCCACTAGCTAAAAGCTTACAAGAAGAAGAACTGACTGAAGAAGCCCAAACAGTTGCTGAAGAAGGGATACATGAAAATCCTTACCAAGTGGATTTATATCATTTTGCTTCAGAAAATAGTTATCGCCTACATGATGCAAAAAAAGCGGAGGATTACTTGCTACAGGCCTTAGAATTAGAAGAAAAAACCGATGAAACGCTTTTAAAGCTCAGTAACTTATACCTGAATGAGGAACGTTTTGAGGAAGCCATAAAAATAGTGGGACGAATGGAAAATCCGCAAAATCCTTATGCTTTATGGAATTTAGCTCATGCTTATAATGAATTAGAAGAATTTGAACAAGCAGGTCAATACTATGAACAAGCTAGCGTTAACTTAAAAAATGAACCTGATTTCATGAAAGAGTATGGCATTTTCTTACGGGAAGAAGGCCGTTTAGAAGAAGCCAAGTCTTATCTTTCTCATTATTTGGAATATGAACCTGGAGATATGGAGGCGGCCTCGATTTTAGATGACCTATCAGAAAGATGGTGAAAATATGGAAATAGCCGCATTAGATAAAAAACGTTTTTTAAATTGGTTTGTTTCTCATGAATCTTTTGCCAAAAGAGAGGTTTCATGGATATTGAATTACTTAGCAAATCATGAAGCTATTTTGAAACATGTTCATTTTGTGGAAAAAGCAAGACGTACGCCTAGAGGTCTGGTGGTTGGTACACAACGCTTTTATGGAGAACCCATTTCTTTATTTATTGAGGGGCAAGTATTTAATGATAGTGATCAAATTTTTCATGAAATTCGTTTAAACTGGCAAGATCCTCTTTATATTGAATGTCAATTTACTAGTCCTTGGGATAACGAACTATATTTAGGAGTTTTAGAAGATAACCCTTATTACCGTTGGAATGATACAATGGATGCTCAAACGTTAGCCAGAGTAGAAGCCTACTTTAAACAAGAAAGCATCCAAGCAGAGATAACTGAGTTGTACCAACAAATTGATCAGGCGCTGGAAAATAATGATCAAGTAGCGTTTATGGAACTTTCAGAAAGGGTCAACCATTTGGTGAATCAAAAAGAGGTCAATAGTAATACTTAACAGGAAAAGTCCTTTGTCAACGAATGAAAATTTGATAGAGGGCTTATTTTTGTTCGAAAACGATGGATGAAGGAAAATTTTCTTTTTCTAGGAATTCATTTGTTCTTTTGCTAAAATGAAAGGGAAATTATCCAAAGGAGGAGAGTTCATTGTCTGAAAATTACCCATTAATTGCAATGCAAAAAGAAGTCGATCAGTATATTCAACAATTCAAGTCAGGATATTTTACACCCTTGGCACAAATGGCACGTCTTACCGAAGAAATGGGTGAACTAGCTAGAGAAGTGAATCATTTTTATGGAGAAAAGCAGAAAAAAACGACGGAAGCTCCTAATACGGTAAAAGAAGAATTAGGCGATGTATTATTTGTTACTTTGATTATGGCGAATTCATTGGATATTGATTTAACTGAAGTCTTTGAAAAAAATATGAACAAATTTAATCAGAGAGATCGCTATCGATTTGAGCGAAAAGATGATCAATAAGAAAAACAAGTGGGAAAGGGCAAGCAAATGAAACTGAAAAAAATTCCAGCTGAATACCGACAAGCACTACCTATCCTTGAAAAGATTGTGAAAGCAGGTCACGAAGCTTATTTTGTGGGGGGAAGTGTACGGGACGTTTTATTAAATCACCCCATCCATGATGTAGATATTGCGACTAGCGCTTTTCCGGAAGAAATTAAACAAATTTTTCCAAAAACAATTGATGTGGGTATTGAACACGGAACAGTCTTAGTTTTAGAAAAATCAGGGCAGTATGAGATTACTACCTTTCGAACGGAATCAATTTATCAAGATTTTCGTCGCCCCGAGCAAGTAGAATTTGTCCGCTCGTTAAAAAAGGATTTACAGCGTCGTGATTTTACGATTAATGCTTTTGCTATTAGAGAAGATGGAGAAATCATTGATTTGTTCAATGGTCTAGAGGATTTAGATAACCATATCTTACGTGCGGTTGGCAATCCTTATGAACGGTTTTCTGAAGATGCTCTACGAATGATGCGTGGCTTGCGTTTTGTGAGTCAATTAGGTTTTACGCTGGAGGAAAAAACTTTTGAAGCAATCAAAGAAAATAGTCAATTGCTGCAAAAAATTTCAGTTGAACGTATTCATACGGAGTTTGTTAAACTTTTATTAGGAGAGTATCGAAAAAAAGGAATACAAAACTTCGTAGCAAGTTATTGCTTTAGTTACTGTCCAGGCTTGGCAGGCAAAGAAAACGAACTATTAGCATTGGCGTCATTACCAGAAAAAACGATCGAGTATGAAAGTCAAGCTTGGGTTTTGTTGATTGATCAATTAGCTATGAAAGAAGCTGACATCCGTACTTTTTTAAAAGGGTGGAAATGTTCAAACGAAATGATTAAAACAGTTCAAGCAGTGTTTCATGGCTTACAAATACGCAAACAACAAGCGTTTACTGCTGATGCTCTATATCAGCTAGGAGAAAGTCAAGCGATCTTAGTAGAAGGATTACTGCCATTTTACGATAAGCTTCCAGATTTTGAAAAAGTACGATCTGATTATCAACAACTTCCGATTCATTCATTAAAAGAATTGGCCGTAAATGGTCATGATCTAATGGAATATTTTGATAAAAAACCCGGTAGTTGGTTAAAAAAACAACTAAATGATTTGGAAAATGCCGTTCTTCATGGCCAAATAGCAAACAGAAAAGAAGATTTGTTGCATGCAGCAAAAAGAAAACAGGCAGACTTAGAAAAAGGTTGTTAGTTGCTTAATTAGTAAAAGAAGCAACCGCGCCGATTGTTAAGCACGATTGCTTCTTTCGCTATTTTTGAATTTACCCATTTTACGTAAAAGATCGTGCAATCTATGTTATTTTATTG
>JAKDZT010000339.1 GCA_030462125.1 Tetragenococcus sp. | reverse complement strand
GTGTGACATATCCATTTAATGAAAAATCTGCTAGGTTTTCTAATTGACTATTTGGTGAGTTAACAATACTGAGCGTTGTTAATTCGCTATTTTTCTTTATCCTTTTTAGCAAGGAAATCAACTCTTCTGA
Source organism: Tetragenococcus sp. (assembly GCA_030462125.1). GTDB lineage: Bacteria > Bacillota > Bacilli > Lactobacillales > Enterococcaceae > Tetragenococcus. The sequence goes on along the minus strand of JAKDZT010000339.1, from coordinate 1,804 downwards.
TTCCCCACTGTTAGACAAAAAGATGGCAAGTGAATTGGGGTAAGTTGGACGCTCAAAGCTCCAAATGACTTGATGGTCGGAGATAAGAGAGCAATTCAAGCCAAGTTGTTGTAAAGCGGTTTCAAAATAATCCCCACATGCCTTAGTCAAGCCAATAGCAAAGATATAAATCTGCATTTTGTTTTTTAATAATAAACTTATTTTTCCTATAACAGGCGTAGAATTATTTTTTAATGTTTGCGTAAAGTTTCTTTCAATCTCAGCATAAGAATCGTTATTTACAGTAATTTCTTGATTATTATATATATCCTCTAGAACATATTTTAACTTTGAAAAACTATCTATTTTTAGTTTTTTACATAACCTTACTACTGTTGTTGTACTAACATTATTTTCTTCAGCAACTTTAGCGATAGTTAAAGAATTGATAGTTGAAAGACTCTGCTCTAAATAATCTAAAATAAGTGATTCTGCATAGGTTAATTCCCGATTTGCATTTGGAAAATATTTAATTAAATTCATCAATTCTATTCCTTTCTACTTCTAGTTAACCATACTATACCACGTTTTTAACGAAAGTAAAAAATTACTTAAATATAGTAAAAGCGTTTTATATAGCCTAATGATATATTGTGGTTACGATTTAAAATAGAAAAAGAAAGAAGGAAATATCATGAAGCTCAACATGTTAACCAGCTATGATTTGATAATGCTTGATCAGAATTATCAAACTAAAGAAGATATTTTTGATGTGGTAGCTAAAAAGTTTTTCAATAAAGGTATTATTCAAGATGAGGCTACCTTTAAAACTGCTTTATATCAAAGAGAAGCGGAAAACGCGACTGGTTTAGAAAATGGAGTTGCAATCCCACATGCGAAATCAAATACTATCAAAAAACCAACTTTTGCTGTGATTCGATTAAACCATCCAATTAATGATTGGCAAAGTTTAAGTCCTGAGAATCAAGTAGACTTGATTTTCTTGTTAGCCATTCCAGAAGAAAAAGCTGGCTCATATCACTTAGAATTACTTTCACAATTATCTCGTATTCTTATGAAAAAAGAGTCTATCAATAATATTAAACAAGCGGGAAATCCAGAAGAAGTTTTAGAAGCACTGAATATAGAAGAAGAGACTAAAGAAACAACTCAAACTAATAATCAAGGGTTAATATTAGGCGTTACTGCTTGCGCGACTGGAATTGCTCATACATATATGGCTGCTGAAGCTTTAGAGACAGCCGCCGAAGAAATGGGCTACGAAATATTAGTTGAAAAGCAGGGAGCAAATGGAATAGAGGATAGACCTTCGGAAGCAGATGTCAAAAGAGCCAAGGGAGTTATTATAGCAACAGATATTGAGTTACAAAACATGTCACACTATGATGGGGTGCCTTATATTAAAACAAAAGTTGCTGAGCCAATTAAAAACGCTCAGAGCCTAATCAATCAAGTTGTCAATCAGCCTTTTGGAGAGCACCTTTCAAATACGACTTCGGAAAAAAATGTAGATTCGGAGAAAAACACAATCGGATCTGAAATGTATCAAGCGTTGATGAGCGGGATTTCCTATATGATCCCAATTGTGGTTGGAGCGGGACTGATGACAGCTATTCCTCAAATTGGAGGATTGTTTTTCGGAATTGAAGGTGGTGCAATTGAGAATGCAGTCTATGCAAATAGCTCTAATTCAGTTATTTCCTTTCTTTATTATCTAAATTTATTTGGTGGTTTCATTTTTAGTTTGATGTATCCTGTGTTATCTGCCTTTATAGCAAATGCAATTGCCGGAAAAGTTGGGATG
>JAKDZT010000338.1 GCA_030462125.1 Tetragenococcus sp. | reverse complement strand
TGGGTGTTCTTGAGCTATGCGGGCTTTAATGAACAATTCAGCAGCATGTGCTGCTTGTAATATAGATAGTTCTGGCCATTTTTCATTTTCCATTGGCGCATATATACTATGTCTATTTGCATGTGATAATGAACCTAATCCTAAACGTAATATCTCTTCATAAGAACCCTTTAAAAAGTCATTTTCCATGATTGTCACCTCAAAATTAGTAAACACATAATTTTAAATAGTGTGTACTGAATAATTCAAATATGTTGATATTACGGTAAATGTCCATGGTTTTTGATATAATAAGTGCAAGGATTTCAATGAACCACTATCAAATTCTTTGCACTTTTCAAGGAAATGGAGCGATAGATGTGTACAAAAAGCAGCCTAATACTCAATTATCATTCGATGACTTCAATCAGCCCGTGGGGCTTACCATGAATCCTGAAAATCGTTGGGTCAAAAAAGCAGAGCTGATTCCATGGATAGACTTGGAAGAGCAGTATGCCTCCATTTTCCAAAGCAAAACGGGCAATGTTGCCAAGTCATTCCGCATGGCTTTTGGCGCTCTTTTGATTCAAAAGGAGTATGGGTACTCAGATGAAGAGACGGTTCTTCAAATCCAAGAGAACCCCTACCTGCAGTTCTTCGTTGGTATGCCTGGCTATCAAGAGGATAAGCCATTTGATGCGTCAACCATGGTCCATTTTCGAAAACGTCTGACTGCTGAGATGCTGAATGAAGTCAATGAAATCATCCTCGACTTCCACGAAGAAGAAAAAGAGGAACAAGATGACGACGACTCAAATGATGACGGGGATTCCTCAAACAAGGGAACATTAATGTTAGATGCCACGTGTGCGCCTTCCTATATCAAATATCCACAGGATATTGGTCTCTTAAACGATGCCCGTCTCCATGCCGAAAAAATCATTGATGAAGTATGCAAAGAGAATAATATTAAGAAGCCGCGTACCTATCGTCGTCGAGCGCGTAAAGACTATCTTTCCATTGCTAAACGAAAAAAGAAATCAAAGAAAATTATTCGCAAAGCGATTCGCAAGCAATTAAGCTATGTGACACGAGATGTCCGATACATTAAAGAAATGCAAAAAAGTGGCATCGAACTGAATGAAAAGCAAACACGTAATTTTGACATCATCGAGCGTATTTTAGAGCAGCAACAGTACATGTACGACAACAAGATTCACCGAGTACCGGAACGGATTGTCAGTTTCCACCAGTCTTACCTCCGGCCTATTGTCCGTGGGAAAGTTAAAGCTCCTACTGAGTTTGGGGCTAAGTTGGATATGAGTGAATCCGACGGATTCGTTCGGATCGAGCGTCTTTCATTTGATGCTTTCAATGAATCTGAAGACTTGATTCCAGTGATAAAACGTTATCGCGAACGTACCGGTTATTACCCGGAACGGGTATTAGTCGATCAAATTTACCGAACCAGAGATAACCGAAATTTTTGCAAAAAATACCATATTCGCTTGTCTGGACCCAAACTGGGGAGACCCAAAAAAGACGATCGTGTGGACAAGACGATTGAATACAAAGATAATCGAGACCGTATCCAAGTTGAGCGCGACTTCAGCTTAGCCAAACGCTGCCATGGGCTGGGAATGATTCGAACACGTCTAGCCGAAACGACCTTTTCAACGATTGCTTTAGCAATCGTTTCTTTGAATTTATCCAAAATTCAAAGAAACTTTCTGCGCGCTTTATTTGATCGAAACTTTAGGAGTTTTTTTCGTGCGTCTTCCATTTAAAACTCGTCGGTTTATCAATTTAGTACTTGTTCAGTAAACACTAATTACAAGGGAATCTACTGGCCTTTTTCTATGAATATACAAAAAAACCGTGCCCGCAAGTTCGTTAGAACTTACCAACACGATTATAGAACCCTAATCCGATTTATTCTTTCTAATGACTGTTCTT
>JAKDZT010000337.1 GCA_030462125.1 Tetragenococcus sp. | reverse complement strand
TTTCGCAATCAATTAACTTATCAGTTAGAACAAGCGAAACAAAACGGGTTCAAAGTATTTAATAGTGATGAAGTCTATGCACAAATTAAGTTTTTTGATGCAGGTGCAATTGTGTATTATGCGTCAATTATCGAGTGGGAATTTCCTGATTTTTCTGTTGATGATTGCCTTGATGCCATAGTGGGACTACATCATGAAATTGAAGAAAAAGGATTTGTGAGTTCGATTGAACATCGTTATATGATGGTTCTCGGCAAATCCTAATCAGCGGTTTTAGTGCCGTTTGTAATTAAAAAATTTATAAATAAAATGAAACCCGAGTTGCTTCTCTAGTGAGAAATAACTCGGGTTTAAATAATACAGTATGCTTTTGTGAGAGCTAGCCAGATTATTTGTCTTACGAAGCAGTAGAGATTAGCTATAAATAACTGTCAAAGAATAAAACGATTATTTTCACTGTTTTATTTGTTAGTGGTTCTCTAACAAACGAAAGACTTATTGGACTATTTTATGCCCATTTAGTTAAACTATTTTGTTAAAGCTATGATTACTTTCTTCAAGAAAAATAAGGATTTGTTTCCAAGAGTCTTTTGTAGCCTCTGCATTTCCTCGTTTTGAACCACCAAATGTCAGTATCATATTCTCACCTACGCTCATGAAAACATTCGATGGTAGGTTAGCAAAGCTATATGGAAATGATAAGAAATGTCCAGCATTCTCATAATATAAATAACGATTGTACTGGGATGCTTTTTTGTTCTGAAGGTTATCTTCCATTATTTTTATATATTGACTTGAAGGCCACAATTGGTCATCTTCTCCAGCAATAAACATAACAGGTGGATAAATATTTTCTACCGGAATCCTTGCTTTTTCTAATTTTTCTTGATTTTTCAATGTATCATCCCAAATAGACAGATAAGATATTGGTTTTTTTAATACCCAGTTCTTTAACATTGAAGTGATAGTTTTGAAACGAAACTTAAACTTAACATTTGCTAAAGTTTGTTGATTAATAGTCCATGAAGGTACAGAGGTAAAAATACCGTTTTTCATTCCAGGAGTCATATAGGCACTAGGAGCACTGGCTACAACGGATTGATAGTCGTCAAACGTTGCTGCTAAAAGCAGGGCAAGTTCTCCGCCTCTTGAATGACCAATTAAGTTTATGTCTCCATTTACATAGGAATGATCTTTTAACCACATGGTCGCTTCTCGAAAATACTCTAACGGGATGTTCTCAAGATCTTTTGGTAATCCTTCTACACCGAAATAAGCCAAAGCAAATGTTGTATATCCTTTAGAAGCTAACAAAGCTGCTGCGTGTTCTTGCGTCACACCATCTGACCCACTTAATATTAAGGCAGCAGGGTAATGACCCTTTTGTTTTGGATGAAATAGCGACCCACTTATTCTGCCATGTTGTACGGTCTCCTTTACAGTGTTATTCATATAAAAATATCTGTTAATTGTTACTGCATCCATCTCTTTTCCTTCCACTTGCAAAACTAAGTCAATAGAAACTTTATCAGCGTTGGTTTTTTCGTAATAATCACCAAACTTAGAATCAACATGCTCCATGGACCAAAATAAACCTGAAGGATCAGCTTTAACATAGCTTCCTGCTATTGGTTGTTGTGAAGATACGCTAACAGTTCCCTCTTTATCTGCAATGAAGGTTGCGTGGGAACTAAATTTCTTTTGTTTTTCATCATATGTCGAAGCATGAATAGTTACTTCCATATTCTCCTCACATCCAATGGCTTCGATTGTTAATTGTTCATCAATATATGAATTAATTGAACTAATTTGCAATTTAGCTGTCATAAACTCTCCTTCGTTTCAATAAAAATATCTATTTCAATAGTTGAATTTCATACGTAAATTCTTGTAAATAGATTGTTCTCTTTGCAAGTTAAGCTGTATTATTGTCTACC
>JAKDZT010000072.1 GCA_030462125.1 Tetragenococcus sp. | reverse complement strand
CTGATACTGTTCGTAATATCCTTTCTAAAGAAGGAATTATGAAAAAGCATCATGATGCTAAACACGCAAAGAAATAAGGTGACCAACTATGACAGATTTGACCGATTTGGTCTTAACGATCGTTCGTCCCTTGGTTACACAGCCTGAACAAGTGTCAGTCGAAATTGAGGAAACAGATGATTTTTTTGAATATAATTTATCTGTTGCACCCGTTGATGTTGGACGGATCATTGGTAAACAAGGTCGTATTGCAAAAGCGATTCGTACCATTGTTTACAGTGTTAGAACCGACGATCGAAAAAAAGTAAGATTGAACATTTTAGATGGCAAAGAGTAAAAAAGTAAGAATCATCATTCAATTGATGGTTTTTACTTTTTTTTACTTTTCAATTAAATCTAACAGATGAAGGGTGCTTTTTGTCTGAATGTATATCATAATAGATCATATAAAGGAGGCCGTTCACGTGGAGACACTTATTGCTTTTGTTATTGGAATTTTTCTTTTTATTTGGATTATACGAGCAAGATCTTGCTTGTCACGCTTAGTTGCTCTCGTGCTTTTTGTCTTTTTACTTTGGGTCTATCGCCTCGAAGTTGCCGATGTAGCAGACCGAATTGGACAAACCTTTAACGTAGATAATGTTTCTGGACAATTTTATTCTTTTTTGTCTAATGCCTGGCAAAGGTTGGTTCAGTGGTTTGGCCAGCTTATTCGTTAAACCAGCATTCAGATTTTGATCGTAGTGCTTTTTCTATCAAGTGCAATAAAATTATTAATAACAATAAAAAAGCTCGGTCCCTCAAAATGGAGAGAGCGAGCGAACTTTTATGCTTAAATTATTCCTTCTAAAAAGCTAAAATAGATACCCAAGCTTAGTAGATCAGCCGCTCCGCCTGGACTTAGGTTTTTTTTGATTAATTCTTGGTTAAATGTAGTTAAAGTTCGTTTGAATGATCTTTCTTCCAAGTTATTTTGATGAATGAGAGCCCCTTGTTGTTTGACTTGCTCCCAACCACTCATTCCTCCGCGATGCAAGAGATTACTGTCTTCAATTTGACTGATCAATAGAATAAGACCTCGTAATAGCAATACTTCTGTGTTTTCTTTTCCACTATGTTGCCGTAAAAATGGCAAGAGCAAGTTTGCTAGAGCAGGGTATCCTTTGGCAGCTTCTCCCCGAACACCTAATGAACCTGTTTTAATATACAACTTTTCTCCATGAGATAATTCATCCTTCTGCGCGATTTGCGAAAAATCATGCTGAATAAGATGGTTGGTCATTTGGGCGACTAAAGTTAAAATGGCTGTCGTATCTTGCAAAGAAAAGGGTAGAGTGTGGTTTTTCAAATAAAAACCCGTTGCTCCAAGCAATACAGCAAAAGAAAAATTTGCCCCTTTGTGTGTATTAATATCATCGGTAGCAAGTAACATCTCCTTTTCAGCTTGCGATCCTGCTTGACGTAATTTAGTAAAAAGGGCAGTGAAGTCTCCGTTATGCTCAAAACCTAAACGTGAATACTCATAAAAATAAGGCGCTAAACTTGTGATACTATCGATGAAGGTATAAAAATCCATATCCGTATGGGCACCATTATCAAAACGATCGACAAGACCAGGTTTAGGCGAGAGGGCTACTTCATAATAAAGTGATTTGACCGCAAAATTTGTAACTTGAGTTAATACTGAATTATTCAATTTTTCTTCGTTCCATTTCTTTTATAACAAATTGTAGTGAATGATTTAAATGTTCATGGGTAATTAAGGTAATTTGTTCGACGTCATTATTTTTCATACCACGAAAAATCAGCCAGTGTTCTTGTAATGCTAAACTCCTACGAGCTGAAGCACGTATCGCGATATCACGAAAATAAACAAGATAAGCTTGTAGACTAGTGACAATGGTTTTTAAACGTAGCATTTGGCTCTTTTCGTAAATAAAGCTGTTAAAATCAGAAAAATTTCGTAAAAGTTCATCCACTTGGTCCGTTTTGTTATAATATTCGCCTCGTTCTAGGAGTTGTTCTAACTCATCAAAATCTTGCTCATTCATTAAAGTCATGGCTTTGGTTGTCGCCAAGGTATCCAAAGCTTTACGAATATCATAAATTTCATAAGCATCTTTTATGCTAATCCCTTTAACTATAATGCCAATTCGAGGAACATGTTCGACGAGTTGTTCTTTTACTAATTCTTGCAAGGCAAAGCGAATGGGTGTCCGACTGATATTTAGTTCTTCAGATAATTCTTTTTCATTGATTCGTTGTCCTGCTGGGATATCACCCAAAATAATTGTTTTGCGTAAGGCTTCATAAACGCAAATTTTTAAGGGTTTATTTTTGGTTAAGTCTAAATTATGTTTGATTGCTTCCACGGTCGGATCCATTTTCTTCCCTCCTTATACCAACAAATAGGTTACTTGCTCATTTTACCATAAAAGAAAAGAGTGAGGGAATAATTCCCACTTTTTGTATGATTATCTGTTTTTTAAACAGGAACAACAGATCATTTTCCTTGTCGATTCTCCTTTTGTTCACAGAAACACGAAAAGAACAATTTTATTGGCGGTTTTTACTATAAATTTTAGAATCTTTTCCTATAATGGGGATGTGGGCATTTTTAGCTAAGAAGACGTCTTACGGTTTGTAAACGATTATTTGGTAAAAGGTGAGTTTAGGTAAAAACAACATTGTTGCAATGAATAAGAGGTTTTAGCTTAGGAGGCTGAGTGATGGACAGTAAATATGCGAGTAAACGTATTTGGCTGGACAAAGATCAAAAAGGCTATGAACAGTGGCGTCAACTGATGGAAAAAGCTGGCTTGCAAGCCGATGAGCACTTAGATTATACAATTGGTATATATGATGGGAAAAAGCTTATTGCGACAGGTTCTTTTGATGAAAATATTATTAAGTGTGTCGTTGTTTGTAAAGATTATCAAGCAGAAAACTTAGTCACACAACTTATCACACAGTTGATTGAACAGATGAATGAAAAGGGCTACTTTCATTATTTCTTATATACTAAGCCGGAAAGAGAGACCGTATTTCGGTCGTTAGGTTTTAAAAAAATTGTGGCTAATGAAGAAGTTTTGTTTATGGAACAAGGTCCTGAGGATTTTTCTTCTTATCTTCATTACTTGCAAGAAAATAAAAAAGCAGGTTCAGGCGCAGGTATTGTTATGAATGCGAATCCATTCACTAAAGGCCATCAATATCTAGTGGAAACTGCCGCTGAGAATAATGAACAAGTTTATGTGTTTGTTTTATCAGAAGATCATTCCGAATTTTCGACTGACGATCGAGTGAAAATGGTGCAAGCAGGAGTTGATCATTTAACGAACGTGACCGTTTTTCCTACCCGAAAATATCTTGTTTCGCAAGCAACTTTTCCAGCTTATTTTCTAAAAGATAAGGCCGAATTAACGATTGCTAAAACCCAAGCAACGCTAGATGCACAAATTTTTAAAGAAAAAATCGCGCCTGTTTTAGATATCCGGGTTCGTTATGTAGGAGACGAACCCTATTCTAAAGTGACTGAAGTCTATAATCAGGCGATGCAAGAAGTCTTCAATTCGGAATTGGATTTAGTTATTTTGCCCAGAAAAGCCATCGAAGGGGACGTCATTTCAGCCACAAAAGTACGTAAAGCCATAGAAGAACAAGACGAAAGGTTACTTTTAGAACTTTTGCCTAAAACAACTTATGATTATTTAAAGACAAATTTTAAATGAGGTGAAAAATAGTGGAAATTTTACAAAACGCTGTCAGTGGGACTATGGAATCAAGTGATATCCAAATCACTATCCAACCCGTTGATAAAGATGAAATCCAAATTGATTTGGATAGTAGTGTAGAAAAGCAATTTGGTCGCAAAATTCGACAAGTCATCACAGACACTTTAGAACATTTAGATATCCAAGGAGTCAAAGTGACTGCAGTAGATAAAGGGGCGCTAGATTGTACAATTCAAGCTCGGACAATTACAGCTGCTCATCGTGCGGCTAAAAAAGAGCAATATGATTGGAAGGAGATCGACTCATGGAACAATTAAGAAGAACGATGATGTTTGTCCCTGGCCAAAACGCTGCTATGCTAAGAGATGCACCGTTATACGGGGCAGACTCAATTATGTTTGATTTAGAAGATGCTGTCTCATTACCAGAAAAAGACTCAGCAAGAACACTGGTTCACAACGCTTTGCGTACCTTTGATTATAGCCAAGTAGAAACAGTAGTTCGGATCAATGCTTTAGAGGCTGGTGGAAAACTTGACGTAGAAGCTATGATATTAGCAGGCGTTAATGTGATTCGTTTGCCTAAGACAGAAACAGCACAAGATATTGTTGATGTCGAAAAAGTCATTACAGAAGTAGAAAAACAAAATAACATCGAAGTGGGAACCACTAGAATGATGGCAGCTATCGAGTCAGCAGAAGGTGTATTAAATGCTCCAGCGATTGCGAAAAGTTCAGATCGTTTGGTGGGTATTGCTTTAGGCGCTGAAGATTATGTGACAAATCTAAAAACTGAACGTTATCCAGATGGCAAAGAATTATTTTTTGCTCGTAGTATGATTTTACATGGCGCTAGAGCTGCCGGCATTGCTGCGATTGATACAGTATACTCTAATGTTGAAAATCCTGAAGGACTTGAAAGTGAAGTGCGACAAATTAAACAACTTGGCTTTGACGGGAAATCAGTGATCAACCCACGTCAAATTCCAATAGTTAATAAAATCTATGCTCCAAAAGAAGATGAAGTACAAGATGCTAAAGAAATTATTTGGGGTCTGCGTGAAGCCCAAGAAAAGGGCTCTGGGGTTGTATCCGTTAACGGTAAAATGGTTGATAAACCAGTCGTTGAAAGAGCAGAACGCGTGATTGCTTTAGCAGTTGCTGCAAATATGATCAAAGAGGAGGACGTTTAATTATGGCAGTAAATAAAGTTGGCAAAGATATTCCTCAAGAATACGCGGACAAATTTGGCGTCTATGAAGGAGAACTTGCGCATATTAATGAATACCAAGAAGCAAGTCGCCAAACAAAACCTGCAAAACCGCAAGACGAAAAACTATTGAAAAGCATTCGCGAAGCCATTAAAAAAACAGGCTTAAAAAGTGGCATGACGATTTCTTTTCACCATCATTTCCGCGAAGGCGACTATGTAATGAACATGGTTTTAGATGAAATTGCGAAAATGGGGATTAAAGATATCTCTATTGCTCCAAGTTCCATTGCTAATGTTCATGAACCACTCATTGATCATATTAAAAACGGTGTAGTCACTAACGTTACCTCTTCTGGCTTACGTGACAAAGTGGGTGCCGCTATTTCTGAAGGGATCATGGAAAATCCTGTCGTGATTCGTTCTCATGGAGGCAGAGCGCGCGCTATTGCTGCTGGCGATATTCATATTGATGTGGCCTTTTTAGGAGTACCAAGTGCTGATGAATATGGGAATGCTAATGGCACAAAAGGAAAAGCTACTTGTGGTTCATTAGGTTATGCGATGATTGACGCGAAGTATGCAGATCAAGTTGTAGCTGTTACGGATACTTTAGTTGATTACCCAAATACACCTATTAGCATACCGCAAACAGATGTTGACTATGTAGTACAAGTAGACGCGATTGGTGATCCAGAAGGGATTGCTAAAGGAGCTACACGCTTTACTAAAGACCCTAAAGAATTAATTATCGCGCAAAATGCAGCGAAAGTGATTACAAACTCCCCTTACTTTAAACAAGGATTTTCTTTCCAAACAGGTACAGGTGGTTCTGCACTAGCTGTTTCCCGTTACATTCGTGAGCAAATGATTGAAGATGGCATTACAGCAAGCTTTGCATTGGGTGGTATCACAAATGCTATGGTGGACTTGTTAAAAGAAGGATTAGTGGAAAAAATCATTGATGTACAAGACTTTGACCATCCATCAGCTGTTTCACTTGATGAAAATGATGACCATTACGAGATTGACGCCAATATGTATGCTTCCCCATTGAGTAAAGGGGCAGTTATTAATAAATTAGATACAGCTGTTCTGTCTGCTTTAGAAGTAGATACAAACTTTAATGTTAATGTCATTACTGGTTCAGACGGTGTGCTTCGTGGCGCTTCTGGTGGACACTCAGATACGAGTGCTGCTTGTAATATGAGTCTAGTGATTTCACCTCTAGTTAGAGGAAGAATACCAACGTTTGTTGATGAAGTAAATACGGTAGTCACTCCAGGTGATAGTGTAGATGTGATCGTGACAGAAGTAGGGATTGCAATTAATCCTAATCGTCAAGATTTGATTGAACACTTCAAAGATCTAGATGTACCGCAATTTACTGTCCAAGAGCTTAAAGACCAAGCATATAGTATTGTTGGGGAACCTGATCCTATTGAATATGGAGATAAGACGGTGGCTTTGATTGAGTATCGTGATGGTACTTTAATCGACGCGGTGAAAAATGTCTGAGCAAGTGTTTTCTGGACCTAGCGTTTCGCTAGGCGAAATGCTTGATGCTCGCGAGATGCGCGCTAGTCGTCAGGAAGAATTTTTAAAGCAATATCCTGAAGCTACGCTTTTGCTAGCGACGATGAATATTCCAGGAGAAGTAAAAAATTCGGCGATATTAAGCCGGGTTTTTTCTCAAATGGTTGTACAAATTAAACAAGAGCTGGCTTCTTATCCTATTATTACAAGTGCTGAGTATAATCTTAAAACCGGACCTGAATTTTATTTAGTAGCAGATATCTCACCTGCAACTTTAAAAGAAAAAATGGTTGGTCTTGAAGAAAATTATACTTATGGACGATTATTCGATTTGGATATCCATTATCTAAAAGAGGGCCTACAAAGTTTGAGTCGTCAAGATATTGGTTTTGCTCCAAGGCGTTGTTTGATTTGCCAAAGAGATGCTAAAGAATGTGGGCGAGAGCGTCGTCATTCGATTGAAGAAATGCAAGATAAAATTACCGCGATTATAAACCAAATGGATTAGCAGTAAAAAGCCTTTGCGTAAGAAATGATTCTTATACAGAGGCTTTTTACTTTAGCTAATAAGTGAAAAAGATAGAGTTAATAGTAATAAGAAAATGCCATTGACTAGATAGAAGTTCCGAAGAAAAAGTTTACGTTCACTAGGAACTTGTATACGAATAATTTTATAACCAATTAAATTGGCTAAAGAAGCAATTAAAGTACCAAGCCCACCAATATTGACACCCAAAAGAAGCGCATGATGATATTTAGTAAAAGGAGCTAACAAAATAGCTGCAGGAACATTCGAGATAACTTGAGACGTTAAGATACTACCTAGCAGGGTGTTCTCATAATTTGTGAATATACTTTGTAACCAAGTGATTATACTTTCGGACTGGCTAAGATTGCCAACAATAACAAAAAAGAAGGCAAAGGTGGCTAATAAACGATAGTCCACATTTTTGAAAAGTTGAGGTTGCCAAAACAAAATAATAATCGCCACTATAATAAGTGCTAAGAAGTGGTTAATAAGGCCAAAGACGCCTCCGATCATGATTAACATTAAAATGCCAAATCCTACCGCTTTTGGACGGTCAAAATGGCTGTCAGTCAGAGTTAGATGTATGGGTTCTTTGGGAATGAATTGGATAGAAATCATTAATAGTATTAAAGAACTAATCGCTATTAAACTTGTCGCAGAAAAAAATTTTAATAAAGGAATATGATAATAGGAATACAAAAATAAATTTTGTGGGTTACCAAAGGGAAAGAAACTACTCCCTAGATTTGCTGCTGCAATAATATAAACTGTACCTAACAACACAGATTGCCGATTATCAATAATTTTTGTTAAACGTAGATAAATAGGAAGTAAAGTTAATATGGCTACATCATTGGTTAAAAACATTGAACTAAAAAAGCTCAGAAGTACAATATAGCGAAGCAACTGTCTAAAAGAAAAACTTTTTTTGACTAAAAACTGTCCAAAATAACTTAAAATCCCACTCATATCTAATCCGCTAATCACTAGCATTAAGCCAGCAAGCGTCACGATGACTTTGAAATTGATATCTTGTATGGAAAAACGCCCAAATATAATAGCAATAATAGCCAATAAGAGCGAAAAACTAAAAAGAAGATCCTCTCGAAAAAATTTGATTACTTGTTTCATTATGTAGCTCCTCATAGATTCTGTTGTGTCACTATTTTAGCACTCTTTGATTAAGTATAAAATAAAAAGCTACTAATTTGAAAGATGTAGAACTGAGGGTTTATTTTTAGTGATTGAGTAAGCGGTTTAATCGACAGAGGGTTTTTCTCATGTTACTCTATGACTGTAAAACGTTTTATAGTCATAGGGTTTAGAGAGGAAGTCAATTATGGCAACTGCTTTTAGTGATGAAGAGAAAATAGAAATTGAAGAAAGTCTATATGAGGCAGCTAAAAAGTGTTTGCAAAAATTCGGTGTCAAAAAAACAACAGTTGAACGAATAACACAAATGGCAGGTATATCAAAGGGCTCTGTTTATAACTTTTATCCTAAAAAAGAAATATTATTTTTTAAAGTGCTGGAAGAATATCAAAATGATGTTATGAATGACTTC
>JAKDZT010000336.1 GCA_030462125.1 Tetragenococcus sp. | reverse complement strand
GGGCAGGCATTACTGAAACTGCACATAATACCATCGATAGTTATGATAATCTTGCTGGCTGGGAGCTTGAAGAAAGTTCAACAGCAGGAATGCTTGCACAACTAGATACTGCAATAAAAAATGAAGAGCCAATTATTGTTACTGGTTGGATACCTCACCATAAATTTATCCAGTATGATCTAAAAATGTTAGAGGATCCGGAAGGGACGATGGGAGAAGGCGAAGCTGCTCACACGATTACTCGCTTAGGGTTAGAAGAAGACATGCCTAGTGCTTATGAACTACTTGATGCGTTTAATTGGGAGCTAGATGACATGCAAGAAATCATGTATGAGGCGCAAGATACGGATATTGAAACAGCTGCTTCAGATTGGTTAGATGATAATCAAGATAAAGTGGATGAATGGACGGAAAATGTCGACGAAGTAAATGATGAAGAAATCGAAATTGTTTCTATGCCATGGGAAGGAGAACAAGCATCTGCAGCCGTTATTGAACAAGTGCTTTCTGACTCTGGCTATGACGTTACAGTGACTGAAGTAGATCCTGCGATTTTATTTGAAAGTCTTGCCGGTGGCAGTGCTGATGCAACCGTTGCTCCAGCATTACCAGTAACACAAGGTCATTTGTATGATAAGCATGAAGATGAAATTGTTGACTTAGGCACAAATTTAGAAGGATTACAAAATGGCTTTGTTGTTCCTGAATATATGGATATCGATTCTATTGAAGACTTAGAACCAAATGAGCAACATTTGATAAACTATTTTATAAAAACATTGATTTATTAGAAAAAAAGGGAAGTTTTCAGACTTGAATTGAAAACTTCCCCTTTTTCATTAGGTACGTCGGAAAAGGCAATTATAATGGCGTACTGGTTCACACGTTAACTAGCAAATTTCATAGTTTTTAAGGTAACGTTCGTTTTTTATTTAAACGCATCCTAATTTTTGCTCCATTTGGTAGTTTTTTACTCACATTTAAAGGCTAAGTGTGAAATTTATTGAGGTTTATAGCGCTGAGAAAAGAAAAGGCTGTTATTTGTAATTAGACCGTGATAGCTACTAATGAAAATCGGAAAACTAGAGTAGGATCAGAAAAGAGACCCTAGAAATCGAAAAACTAGAGTAGGATCAGAAAAGAGACCCTAGAAATCGAAAAACTAGAGTAGGATCAGAAAAGGGACCCTAGAAATCGGAAAACTAGAGTAAGATTCGAAAAGGGACCCTAGAAATTGAAAAAACTAGAGTAAGTTCAGAAGTTATCCTCTTTCCCCGTCTTTTCAAATATGGCGAGCTAATTCCTTATTCTACTCCCTCTTTCTGTTACTGATTCCATAATGTTGAATGCTTGTAGGCTTATGTACAGCGTACCTTTATAATTTAAAATACCACTAAAGCTTATAGCTTGCTGATTTAAAAGTAATTTGTTATATTAATCGTGTAAATGTTCTGGCCTAGTTTAGTTAGTAATCATTCATATGAGATGTTTTGGAATTTACTGCCAGAGCTGATCATAAATGGAAAGAGGTAATAGAAATGGAAATGAAAGATTTTTTGAAAACAAGCAAAAGCGTTATCCATGACTATATCGTTGAAAACTCAGATAAAAACGAAGAATTGCCAGAGTTCCATATACATACAGTATGGGCTTCTCAAACGTTGCAAAATAATAAGGCTTTATTAAACACAACTTTATCAGATGATATGTATTATGAATCCACCTACGATGGAGATAAAGGCGAAATTTATGTAGATGCGTACAAAAGGGCTCAAACTCTCTCTCGTAAGGTTTAGTTTCTTTCGAGCTCCTAGTTGGTCTAGTTAACAGGATTTATAAAGATTAAAGGATTTTTCATTTGTCTTTTTTGGTAAAGTTTGCTAGTATTTTGTTATTCCGGCATAGCTCAGTTGGTAGTAGCGCATGACTGTTAATCATGATGTCG
>JAKDZT010000335.1 GCA_030462125.1 Tetragenococcus sp. | reverse complement strand
AGAAGATAGATAATACGTAAAGGAGGAATAAATGGCTATTGAAACAACACAGAAAAAATAAATAACAAAAAAGTAGCTTAAATCTTATTCAGAGTACAATATAAAAACTGGTTGCGCTAAGGCGCTTTGCCTATGCTACCGCAGGCAAATAGCTAAAGCTATCCGTCCGCTTAAACGGACTCTCACCTTCGGTTCACAAACTTTCGTGCTAAAACACTCAAGTTACTCCTCTACAACAACTAACAAAAACTCCTCCTTAAACCCCTAAAAAAGTACAACAAAATTATGATTATTATAAGCTACTCAACAAAAACAAAGTATCCTAGATATAATGTATTGGCAATTTGCGGGTTTTATTTTTAATCAACTTGAGTTAGCAAATAATGTTATTTTATTCGTATCTTGTATCGTTAAATTAGACGTAACATTAGCTTCAATCATAGCTGAAATCATTTGCTTAGATACATTAAATAATGTAGCCACCCCTTCTAGAAATTCTTTTTTTGTTTCTCTTTTTTTATACAAAACATTCAATAGTAGTTGCTTAATGGTAGCTATATAAATACCACCGTTTCTCCCACGTTTTATATTGTATATAACTTTTTTTCTTTCTTTTAGTTGGTTTAGCAGTTTATCTAAAGTACGTTCAGGAATATTTAAATCTGTTTTTAACTCTTTCTTAGACGTAGTTAAATAAGGGGTTGCTTCATTACATTTTTTGGCCATATATACAAAAAAGTCTGCTTCCCATTCATACATATGACTATATTTACGTTGTGTACGGGCTTTTTTAAATTTATACCAGCCTTTGGCTTTAAAAAGATCTTGATTATTTAAATCAGCATTTATCCATTTATGACAAAGTTCTAAAATGAATTCACGGCTTGCACCTTGATAATTACCCGAGTACGCACTATTTATGATACGTTCTAGCTCGTTAGCTGTTAGACAATATTCTAATGATTCGTTAAACGTTATTAAGTTATATTCGCAATTGCTCTTACTTTTCCCTGATGAATAATACGCTAATGCTAACGTAAATATAGCGTTGTTTCTTCCTAATGTACTTTTAGAACCTATAAAATCAGTCTTATTCTGTAATAGATCGAACCAAGGTTCATCTATTTGTCTAATTCCTTGTTGCGGAAATTGTACAATTTTCTTTTGATTAGTTTGTTCTGTTTGTTCATCAGTAGCTACTTTTAATGACCACTGTAACCATTGATTGAAACTATAACGGTAATTAGGTTCATACATTACTAGGTTATTTCGATTAGGAAAGCGACTAACGCCAAAGTGATTACACCCTATATCTACGTTATCAATAGCAACAGACAATTTTTTTCGTATAGTTGTAGAAATCTTTTTAGCAACTTTTACTACTTTATAGTTACTTTTTTTCGTTACATAAGCTGGATTTTCTAGCACAAAGTATACTTGATACCCTTTATTTGTTTCCATAATTAGTGTAGGTAAAAAACCAACTTCATCTAAACACGCAATAGTAATTTCATTGCTAGTCGCTTGTTTACTATCAATGTCCACAACAAACGTATTAATCTGTTTTAAATTATTTTCTGCATTACCTTTAGTATAATTTTTTTCACTATCAGCATAAGTACCGTAGCAATACACATTAGGCGTCCAATGTGACAGCTCAGTTTGGTTCATTTCTACGCTTTCTTCTGAAGTTATGACAAATCCTCGTGTGGCTATCATATTTTCTTTATTTCGATAACCAAAAACAGCGCCTTTACTACTCTCTTCTTCATAATCAAGTGGCTTTAAATGACTATTTTTATATTTAAATGTACGTAGCCCGCCTTGTAAAATATCGTGATATAAACGTTCTGTATTCATTATTTTGCTCCTTTCACTAAATGAGTAAAATAACAAAATCGAGTAGGAGACTAACCATTAATTGATTAGTCGACCTCTCACACCACCGT
>JAKDZT010000334.1 GCA_030462125.1 Tetragenococcus sp. | reverse complement strand
GCCTGTAGTGGACTTTCACCACCAAGTTATCGCCCATGCCGAGCGCACCAAAAATTTCGATGCATATAAAAAAGCATCGAAGCTACTCAGCGCTTCAATGCTTTTGCTATCTTTTAAATAACAATGTTTACAAAATGTAAGTTTAAATACACTTTTATTTAATGATCATTTTTTACATCCTCTCGGGAGCTTGCAGTCCCAATAAATGTAGGTCTTCTTTTAACAAGACCGTTACCACGTATACCAAGGCTAAGCGAGCTTCTTGTTGTTTGTCTTCAGCTAAGATTCTAGTATTACCGTAATATTTATTAAATGCTTGAGACAACCTAATTGCGTGTTTAGCTACAACAGAAGGCTCATATTTATCTGCCGCTTCTAAAATCATCTCAGGATAGCCTTGAATAAATTTAACAATCTCCCAGCTTCCTTCATCATCTAAAGCATAATTTTTATTCTCATCTGGGGTAAACCCTGCTTTTCTTAATATACTCATTGCGCGAGCATAAGTGTATTGTACATAAGGCCCAGTTTCACCTTCAAAACGTACTACTTCTTCTAGAGTAAAATCAAATGTATTCAAACGATCATTTTTTAAATCATGAAAAATAACAGCCCCTACACCTACTTGCTTAGCTATTTCTTCTTTATTTTCTAAAGAAGGATTTTTTTCAGCAATTTGATTTTGTGCTGACTGGATCGCATCATTTAAAACTTCTTCTAAAAGAACCACTTTACCTTTACGTGTAGATAATTTCTTACCATCTTTTGTAATTAATCCAAATGGAATATGGATCATGTCATCTGACCAATCATAACCCATTTCTTTTAATGTTGCTTTTAATTGTTTAAAATGATAACTTTGTTCATTTCCTACCACATATAAAGACTTCGCAAAGTCATAAGTACGCTTACGATATAAAGCTGCTGCCATATCCCGCGTAATATAAAGCGTACCGCCATCACGTTTTTTAATTAAAGCAGGGTTAAGTTCATAAGCAGACAAATCAACGATTTCAGCGCCTCGATCTTCTTTCAATAAATGTTTTTCTTCCAACAATTCAACAATTTCATCCATCTTATCTTCATAAAAAGCCTCACCTTTGTAAGAGTCGAAAGTTATTCCTAACATATCATATATCTTATCAAATTCTTTTAGTGACTCTGAGCGGAACCATTTCCATAAATCAACAGCTTCTTGATCGCCATTTTCTAACTTCCTAAAAGCAGCTCTTCCCTCTTCTTCCAATGTCGGTTCTTCTTCAGCTTTTTCATGAAATTCAACATAAAGATTCAATAACTCTTCAATAGGGTTATTACGTACTTTTTCTTCTACCCCCCATTTTTTATAAGCCACGATCAACTTACCAAATTGGGTCCCCCAATCACCTAAATGATTAATTTTAACAGGCTGATAACCAACTTTTTGCAAAATAAGTGCAATTGAATTTCCTATTACCGTTGAACGAAGATGCCCCATAGAAATAGGTTTGGCAATGTTAGGTGAAGACATATCAATAGGTACATTATCGTCATTGCCTATATTAAAATCACCATAATGTTCGCCTTGTTCGATCACTGTTGTTAATACATCATGAGAAACTTTTTTCTTATCCATGAAAAAGTTTATATAAGGGCCTACGACTTCCACCTTTTCAAAAGCAGTATCATCAATTTGTTCAGCTAATTCACTGGCGATTTGTTGCGGGGCCTTACGATAAATCTTAGCCAAAGAAAACGTAGGAAAAGCCACATCACCATGTGCTGCTGACTTAGGGGTTTCTAGTAGATACTCTACTTGATCAAGTGTTAAATCATCGTGTACGACATCAAAGATTATTTTTGTTACAACTTCTTTATTATTCATTTATATCCTCCAAATTTCTTTATTATTTTCCACAAAAAAAGCCTCTAGCATTTTAAACGCTAGAGACGAGATTTCCCGCGGTACCACT
>JAKDZT010000333.1 GCA_030462125.1 Tetragenococcus sp. | reverse complement strand
GCATAGAGTCATGGCCGTTCGCACCGCCAATGACTTCCCCTGCGCCCCAAATATTGGAAATTTCTTTTCCATCTTTAGTTCGCAGTTTCAAATCCGCTTCAGTGACAAATCCACCAAGTGTCGTGGCAAAACGATCTCTTTGTTCAACCACATAGAATTCGTTTCCTTCATAGCTATGCAAGAATTGCGGATCTCTACCAAAGTCTTCATCTTTTCCTTGAACTGTATAACTTTCATAATTATTTAAAGTTTCTTCTAGTTGCTCAGCATCAATCCCAGCTTTTTGTGCTACATCTTTTAGACTTCCATGAACAAATATAGGGGATTTTTGGCCGTCGTTAGCAAAATATTGCTGAATTTCTTCTTCCGTAAAATCATGTAAAGTTAATAAGTAATAAAACTCTTGCCAAGTTCGTTGATCCATAAGCAAAAAGGCCATTTTATCCGTTTGTTCTAGCACAGCATTTCTTAATTTGGCATAGACGTCGGATTCGTCGACAATTCGATGACCTTCTTTATTCACATAAATCGCACCCATATCCGTTGCTTTTTTCGATGCATAGGTTGTTAATTTAGCAATACCTGGCTCCACTTCCACACCGTGCGGATAAACTTTATACCAACCGATATTTCTCGTTTGCAATTCTAAAGGCGACAAAAATCCATAGGCATCGCCTGTTGAAGTTTGTGGACCATAATAGTCTAACCCTTGGCTTTCTTACCTCGCATATTTAAATTCGCGCCATATCCACCTGTACTTAATGTGATCGCATCTGCATGTACGGTTAACGTACGTTTTCTTCCTTCGGCAACGACACCAGTAACTTTACCGTTCTCATCTTGAAGAATATGTTCTACACGAGCATCTAAGAAGATCTGTCCTCCTTTTTTAGTAAAAGCTTCCGCCGCTTTCTTAACCAATTCATAACTACTAGAAGAAGATAACTCAATTTGACGATCTATCGAGTGTTCTGGAGTTTGTGTTTGCGCTTTGCCATAATTCAAATTGACAAAATCACTGATAAAATCAATAGCTTCACCAATATTTTCTGTCATCACTTGGGTTAAATTTTGGTCATTCGTGTGTAAACTTTCATTACTAACATCTGCGGCTAAATGTTGAGGAGTATCTTTTTTGGCCTGTTCACCAAAAATTCTTTTTGCTGTTTTTGATCCTGTAGCTGTGACATTCGAGCCGTTTAAAATTGTTGCGCCACCTAGATAGCCATTTTTTTCTAGCAAAGCAACTTTTTTTCCTGCCGTTAATAAACGAGCTGCAGCGACTAAACCTGCTTCACCGCCTCCAATGACCACAATATCTACTTGGATCTCTTCTTTTTGTCGCGTTTGCTCTTTTTCTTTTTCAGGCAATTGGACGCCTTCGTTTTTTACTGCCTGATCTGCGGATTCTAAGATAGCTTCACTCATGACAGTAGCGCCACTAATAGCGTCAATGGCAAAACTTTGATTTTCTAAAACATCGGACCTTAGTTTATCAGCCACTTGGTCAAAAATCCCGGGTATTTCTGAATGTTGTTTTATTTCTAGATCAGTCACTCGACCGTCATCAATACTAAGCTCGAAATCGATCGGGCCATTATGACCTTTTGCTTGTACATCAATTTTTCCTTTGTTATCCATCGTTTTCTCTCCTTTAGTAAGCCCTTCATATAAAACCATTAGAATTATTGTAGTCCACATAACGCAATTCCTTGCAAAAATTAATCAGCAAACCTTGTTACATTTTTAACAATCTTCATACTTAAATGTAAACTGCCTTTTATTTCCTGTCCAATAGGATTCATGCATGAACTCATAGAAAAAATTTATATATCAAAAAAACAGTCATTCAGTCGATAATTGGGAATGTTCAATAGATTACTTAAAAAACATTTATCTAAAATAAAAAAGCAGCTGACCGTCTAGATCAACTGCTAAAAACTTTGCTTTTAAGTAGAT
>JAKDZT010000332.1 GCA_030462125.1 Tetragenococcus sp. | reverse complement strand
CGAAATTGGATGAGTGTTTGCTTTTTTGGAAAAGTGAATTATGAAATTGGTTCAAATACATCCACACTACAGCAATGGCTACTGTATTTGTAATTGATGGACTATAAAAAACTAATCGCATAAAATGGAAAAACTTATTATCGCCAAAATTGATCATAATCGCTAAAGTTAAGGAGATGATAACTACTAACGGAACACCAATAATAATGTAATAGCCAGTATTAAAAACAGCTTGGCTAAAAGTCTTGTCTTGAAAAATATTGATATAATTATCTAAACCAATGAAATTGATTTTAGAAAAATCAGCTAATCCCGCTAAGCTCATATCTGTAAAACTGATGACTAAAGCAATAAGAATCGGAATAATTGAAAAAATCATCAATAATAATAATGCAGGCGAAATAAATAAATATGGCGCTCTTCTTTTTTTCAAATTTTTTCCTCCTTCAATTTTTACTTATCTATTAAGGTCTCCGCTTGCTGATTTAAATCGTCCATAGCTGGTTGTACTTTTTTCTCCCCGGAAGTAATTTGTTCCCATTCTTTTAAATAATATTGTGCAATTTCTTCCCATTCTTTAATTGCAGGTACAGCTTCAGAACTTTCTAATTGTTCACCAAAAGCTGAAAGTTGGGGATCGTCAGTAAATATTTTATTATCCCATGCTTCCTGGTTAGATGGCAGTGAACCCGTATTTTCAAAAAACTTCGTTTGGTTTTCCGGTTTAGCTAAAAACTCAATTAATTCCATTGCATCTTCTTTGTTTTTTGAGCTTTCAAATACCGCTAAATTTGCTCCTCCCATAATTGAAATATTGTTTTCAGGCCCTTTAGGCAATTGAGCTACGCTCCATTTACCATCTATGTCCGGAGCTGAATCTTTAATTTCATTAATCATCCATGGTCCACTAATAAACATAGGAAGAATCCCATCACCTCCAAAAGATTGAGAGACGTCAATGCCGAGATCTGTTTTGGGCGCTGCTCCTTCTTTCACCATGCCATTTAGATACTGTAGAGCTTCGACCATTTCTGGTTGATTAAACAGCGGTTTTTCCCCCTCAAATAATTTAGAGCCATTTTGTCTTGCAAACATAAAACCGAAAGTTTGCTCATCTTTATCAACATTGAAACCATACATATTATCCCCACGTTCGGAAAGCTTTTTAGCTGCGTCTTCCAGCTCTTCCCAATTTTTTGGTGCTTCAGAGTAACCAACATCTTTTAACAAATCTTGACGATAGTATAAAGCACGTGTTTCTGCGTACCAAGGCACCCCATAATACTTATCGTCTATGTTAGCAGTATCAACTGAACCTTCAAAAAAATTATCAGGAGCAAGTGAATCCTCTTCTTCCACCTCATCAGTCATATCATACAGTGCACCAGCATCAACAAATTCACTCATATAAGAAGTGCCCATCTGAACTACATCTGGCCCTTTATCTGACGCAACGGCGGTTAATAACTTATCACGCGAAGAACTCCACGGAATACTTTGAATTTGCACATCAATACCAGTTTCTTCTGTAAACTCATCAACAATAGGCTTTATTCCTTCATCACCATCACCCATATACCAAAAAGTCAGATCATTATTACTTGCTCCAGCCGTTTCCCCACTTTTATTTGAACAACCAAACATAAAACCCAAGGATAGTAATAATGTAATACCTAGCAGAACAATCTTTTTAACTGATCTCATTGCTTTACCTCCTATTTTTTAGTGAAACGTTTCAACTAAAAGGATTTTACACCATTTTATGCAGCTTTACAAGCGCTTTCTTTCATTTTTTACCTTTTCCCCTCTATAAAATTAAGTGAAACGTTTCTATTTAAAGGCCTTTTATCGACAAAAAAGGCTCATACTTTAATAGAAGTATGGGCCTCTTACCTCATGTACAATTTTTATTAACCATTTTTACGCAATGATTCTACATCACGTGCAATGACTAATTCTTC
>JAKDZT010000071.1 GCA_030462125.1 Tetragenococcus sp. | reverse complement strand
GGCAATAATTTTTATTGTTATTAATACAAAATAGTTCTTTAATTTGTTTTGTATTAGATCTATTTTTTAAGGAGGTTTTCATTTATGAAAACAGGAAAATTAGTGATAGGGATATTTAGCATTGTGCTATCTGTGATTGTTGGTTTCCAATCGATGATTGCTGGTTTTGGCAATGCTTTGTCTGAAAATGGGGAATCAGGCGGATCAGGAGGCTTTTTGTTGGGTATATTACTCCTTGTAGCTGGGATTGTTGCAATCGTACAAAGAAGCCATAGAGGAAATGCTCCTGTTATTATGTATGTAATCGGCGGTCTTTTAGGTTTGCTCTTAGCAGGTTCATACGCGGACTTATATATATGGTCTTCTGTAAGTTTGATTTTCGCAGTTATTATTTTTATTTTTAATATGAGAAGCAAACAAACTGAGACAAAAGTTGAATAAATAGAAAAAGTTAAACTTTTTTATTTAAGAGCTGATCATTATTTTAAATGGCTGCCTCTTTTATTTTATTGAATACGCATAGCTACTACCCATAAAATTAAAAGGTGCAACGTCATTCTGATAAAGTAGTGTACCAAACTTAAAAAAAATACTCCCCCAAAGTAGATACGGGAAAAAATTCGTATCTACTTTGGGGGAGTTTATTAGTTAAATGTTTTATTCATTCACTATCACAACTTTTCACTTAACATGCTACAAACGTTGAATTATAAACGATCGTTCAACTCTTTCGCTAAGTCTTCAAAGCCTGGTTTGCCTAATAAAGCAAACATATTTTGTTTGTACTCTTCAACGCCGGGTTGATCAAATGGGTTAACACCATTCAAATAACCTGAGATGCCTACAGCAATTTCAAAGAAATACATCGTATAACCTAAAGTATATTCATCCATAGAAGGAATCTTTAGTAACAAGTTAGGAACATTTCCATCGGTATGAGCAAGTAAAGTCCCTTCAAACGCTTTTGTATTAACAAAATCAATTTCCTTTCCTTGCAAATAACCTAATCCATCTAAATCAGATTCTTGTTTAGGAATCGTCACACTTTTACGTGGATTTTCTACTTTTACCACCGTTTCAAATACATTGCGCGTACCATCTTGGATGGTTTGACCGATAGAATGCAAGTCTGTAGAGAAATTGGCGCTTGATGGATAAATTCCTTTTTGGTCTTTTCCTTCAGATTCGCCATACAATTGCTTCCACCATTCAGAGAAATATTGCATTCCTGGTTCATAGTTAACCAAAATTTCGATAGCTTTATCTTTACGATGCAAAATGTTACGCAAAGCAGCATATTGATAAGCTTCATTTTTCTTCAAATCAGGGTCTGCGTATTCTTTACGAGCATCAGCAGCGCCTTGCATTAAGGCATCTATATCTGCCCCGCTAACAGCGATAGGTAGTAAACCAACTGGTGTTAATACTGTAAAACGGCCACCAACATCATCTGGAATCACAAAACTTTCCCAGCCTTGAGCATCAACTTCTTCTTTTACTGCACCTTTTTGACGGTCAGTCGTAGCATAAATTCGTTTGTTGGCTTCTTCTTCGCCGTATTTATTAATCAATAATTCTTTAAATACACGAAAAGCAATCGCTGGTTCAGTGGTTGTTCCTGATTTTGAAATTACATTAACTGAAAAGTCACGATCTCCAATTAACTCAATTAGATCAGCTAAATAAGTTGAAGAAATGGAGTTTCCTGCAAAAAGCACTTGAGGCGTTTTTCTTTGTTCTTGTGGCAGCGCATTATAAAATGAATGTTGTAAAAAATCAATAGCTGCACGCGCGCCTAAATAAGAGCCCCCAATTCCAAGTACAACTAAAACTTCAGAATCAGATTGGATTTTTTTAGCTGCTTTTTTAATACGAGAAAATTCTTCTTTATCGTAGTTTTCTGGCAAATCAATCCAACCTAAGAAATCACTTCCTGCACCTGTTCCGTTTCTTAATGCTGTATCTGCTGCACTTACTTGATTTTGCATGTAATCAAGTTCATGTTCGCTAACAAAGGGTTCTACCTTTGAATAATCAAATGAAATATGTCCCATGTTACTTCCTCCTAAAAAAGTAAAGTAGTAATGTACAATTACTACTTTACTTTTTTTTAAGCTTTTTTTCAAGTAAATACGAACTTAAACAAGTCCTTGTTCTGTCATAGCTTTAGCAACTTTACTAAATCCGGCAATATTAGCGCCTAACATATAGTTATTTTCTGAACCATATTCTCTAGCAGCATCGCGCGTACTTTCATAAATATTTTTCATAATAGTATTTAACTGGCTATCTACATCTTCAGTTTCCCATTGCAAACGTTGAGCATTTTGGCTCATTTCCAAAGCTGAAACTGCAACGCCACCAGCGTTAGCCGCTTTTCCGGGACAGTAAGCTATATTTTGTTCGATAAAATATTGGGCTGCATCTATCGAACAAGGCATATTAGCCCCTTCTGCTACAACTTTTGCCCCATTGGCTACTATCGTTTGAGCTTGGACTTTATCAATTTCATTTTGCGTAGCACATGGAAGAGCTAAATCGTAAGGTGCTTCTAAATCCCATACGTTCTCATCTTTATGATAGACAGCTTGCGGACGTTTTTGCGCGTATGTGGTTAAGCGATCACGGTCAACTTCTTTCACTTGTTTTAATAGATCTAAGTCAATTCCTTCTTCATCGTAAATATAGCCATTAGAATCAGAACAAGTTACTGCTTTGCCGCCTAATTCTTTTATTTTTTCGATCGCATAAATCGCTACATTTCCGCTTCCAGAAACAGCGGCCGTCTTTCCTGTTAGATTTTCATTTTTATCAGCTAATAAATGTTTAACAAAATATACTGTTCCATAACCAGTGGCTTCAGTCCGTCCTTTGCTACCCCAAAAGTCCAACGGTTTACCCGTTAAAACACCTGCGTCATATTGTTTTAAGCGTTTATACATGCCATATAAATACCCAATTTCACGAGCACCAACGCCAATATCACCCGCTGGAATATCTAAACTAGGACCAATATATTTGGATAACTCCGTCATAAAGCTTTGACAAAAGCGCATAATTTCAGCATCTGATTTTCCTTTAGGATCAAAATCACTACCGCCTTTACCGCCACCGATAGGCAGCCCTGTTAGACTATTTTTAAAAATTTGTTCAAAAGCCAAAAATTTCAAAATACTTAAATTTACACTTGGGTGAAAACGTAAGCCACCTTTGTAGGGTCCTAATGCAGAATTAAACTGAATTCGGTAACCGCGATTTACTCGCCAATTTCCTTTATCATCTTGCCACGGCACGCGAAATTGTAAAATACGTTCTGGCTCCGTTAGTATATCTAATAATTGTTCTGCGTCATATTCAGGATGTTTTTCTAAAAAAGGCTCAACAGTAGGTAAAAATTCATCCACTGCTTGTAAAAATTCCGTTTGATACGGATCTTTATTATGAATTGTTTCTTGTACTGCAGTAATTGCGTCATGTGTTTTTGCCATAAAAATGCCTCCTATTTCTTGCTATTTTAGCAGAAAAAAACAATTCGTGCACTATATTTTTGTAATTTTCAAATAATTTACTGAAAAATTAATCTTATTATTGATCTAAACATGTCATCAGAAAAAACTGACAACATTATCACACGAAAATATTATTCAAATCATAAAGTTGCAAGACTTATGTACTGAAGCAGTTTTCACTACATAAGTCTATCTGATCTATGTCTTGAGTTGATTTTCAATACATAAATCTGCCTAATTTATGTATTGAAGTTGCGCTCAGTACATAAGTTTATTAAAATTATGTACTGAGCGTATGGGTCAGTCATCAATTGGCGTTTTACATTGTGATATCAGCAAGTGTTCCACCAACTAACTCCACTAAATCTTCTGGCGCTAGTTCGATTTGCAAGCCTCGCTTTCCAGCAGATACCAATATTGAAGAAAAATCTTGCGCTGTTTGGTCGATATAAGTCGGGAATTGCTTTTTCATCCCGATGGGCGAACAACCGCCTCTAATATAACCGGTAGTTTTTTCTAAATCTTTTAAGGGTAACATTTCGACTTTTTTATT
Source organism: Tetragenococcus sp. (assembly GCA_030462125.1). Lineage (GTDB taxonomy): Bacteria > Bacillota > Bacilli > Lactobacillales > Enterococcaceae > Tetragenococcus. Next base: position 4,723 of record JAKDZT010000071.1, on the reverse strand, counting down.
CTGACTTAATTTTGCCATTTTCTTTAAATCCAATTCTTGACCGCCGGGAACAACTGCCACTAAAGGTCCTCTTTTATTTCCGGTCACTACTAATGTTTTAAAAATACGTGCAATATTTTGGTCGAGTTCTTTAGCTACGTGTTCAGCGCCTAGTTGATCCTCTGACCAGCTATATTCATGTTCGGTATAAGAAACTTGATGTTGTTCAACTAGACGGATAGCGTTTGTTTTTTCTTTTTTCTTCTTACCCAATGTTTTACTCCTAATTATTTGTTGCCTTAAAGCGGATGACTATTCATCTGTTGTTCTTTGACATGCAACGTTTCTAAAATAAATTGTAATTCATCGATTGGAATTTGACCTGGAGCTGAACTTTGCTCTTCTTCCAAAGAACCAAAAGTAAGAACTGATCCTGTAATTTCTCCAGTAATTCTTGTAACTTTCCCCAAATCTGCCATAGAGATTATGGCTAAAGGTAATTCATTGAAAGCCCTTGAGCGAGAAACGATATTCATCATCCGTAAAACATCTTGTAAATTATGAGGCATAGCCGCAATTTTGCCAATGTCAGCGCCGAATTGGTTCATTACGCCAATACGATAAATGATTGTCGCATCTTCTGGCGTTTGATCATAGTCATGACTGCTCATAAGGATTTTTGCTCCTTGAATTTTTAAATCTTGAACAAATTTACGTCCTAAAAATTCAACTTTCCCAAATTCTATATCCATCATGTCAACTTTTTGCGTACTAGCAGCTGATAAACATAAATCATGGTACATTTTTAAAGAAACAGGTCGCTTGCCTCCTTCTTCGACTGAACGAAAGGTAAACAAAAAGATTTTTTCGGGCAAAATTCCAGCAATCATCTCTAATGTTTCCATTATATCCTCGATTTCTTCGCTCTCCTCAAAAAGATCTGCCCGCCATTCTACAACCTCCGCTAAGGATTGTTTGGCCAGATTGGCTTGTTCTGCAACTTCTTCTGTGTTTTTCCCAGTAATAGGTACACACATTTTAGGAGAACCTGCTCCTATTTTTACATTTTTTATCTCTAACAAAGAAAGACACCTCCACTAACTTTTTTCAATTCGGTAAAAATAAACTTTTAAATAATTCCCTGTAGGATAGTCCGGGTCAACGGCAAAGTCTCGGGGAAGATGAAATTTTTTTATTAACTTGTAATCAACTTTTTGATTTTGCAGCGCTGTTTCAATCATTGCCTGAAACTTTTTCGACGAAACATTGGCCGCATTGGACGACGCCATAATGATACCTTGATTATTTAAAATAGCTGCACTATCTTCTATCAGTTCTCCATAGTCTTTAGCTACGCGAAATACTCTTTTCTTATTTCTAGCAAAACTTGGCGGGTCCAGAATAATACAATCAAAAGTTAATCCTTTTTTCCTAGCATATTTAAAATAATCAAACGTATCCATAACGTGGATCGTTTGAGAGGAAAGATCAATACGGTTAGCTGCAAATTGCTCTTTTGTTTTTTTCCGACTACGTTTGGCTAGATCAACACTAGTCGTACTCTTTGCTCCCCCAGCTGCCGCCGCAACTGAAAAGGCCCCTGTATAACTAAACATGTTCAAAACATCTTGATCTTTAGCAAATCCTGCAGCAAATAAGTCTCTAACTTCACGTTGATCGAGAAAAATCCCTGTCATTAAACCTTCATTCAAATAAATCGCATAAAACAAGTTATTCTCTTTGATATAAAGCGGTTCTGGAGCACTCACTCCTCTTAGAAGTCTAGATTGCGCCGCTTCTGTTGGAAAGCGCAGTTTTTCATAAAGACCTTTAATTTCTGGAAAAACTTCAGTAAAAGCAGCAATAATTTCCTCTTGCTTATTATATAAAGTTTGATTATACCAAGAAACGACTGCAAAGTCACCATACTTATCTATCGTCATACCGCCTAAGTGATCCCCTGCACCATTGATCAGCCGAAAAGCATCCGTCCGTTCATCTTGATAATAATTATAGCGTTTTTCTTTTGCTTGAAAAAATAATTCAACAAAAAAAGCATGGTCAAGCGGACGATTTTCTGTCGTGAGACACCAGCCCACCCCATTATTTTGTACTCCAAGATAACCTTTGGCAACTAATTTTTCTTGTTTATCAACAAAATCCAGCCATTGGTTCTCTTGGATTGAATCAAGTACATCCCTTTTTTGTAGCAACGGATAACCATGCCGTATGTGTTTTGCCGCTTGTTGCGTGATTTTTATTTCCATTTACCCACCTATTTATTCTTCTATTCTTACAGAATAAGTATATCAAATCCTACATTTTTTGTCTTTCATGAAAGAATTGATAAGAAAAACTTAATTTGACCCGCTCATTTCCGATTTTATTGACAGTCAAACAAAGACTTTAGTAAAATATTATTGATGAATGAAAATGATACACATCCTTTTCATGATGTACGTCAGAAAGTGAGGAACAAACTTTTGAAGAACATAAAAATATCCAATCTTCTAAACACGAGGTTAGGCTTTTTTGGTCTATTAGCGCTATTGCTATGGGCTAAAAATATTGTTGCTTATTTTACAGAATTTAATTTAGGGCTTGAAAGTCCTATTCAATATTTTATTCTGTTGATTAATCCAATAGCAACCACACTTTTTTTACTATCGATTGCCTTATATGTAAGAAGAACAAAGGCATCGTATTTTACCATGCTTTTTATTTATTTCCTAGCCACGGTCTTGCTTTTTGCAAACGTTGCTTATTATCGTGAATTTACTGATTTTATTACTATTAATACGATTTTAGGAGCAGGAAAAGTCGCTGGAGGTTTAGCTGGTAGTACGTTAGAGCTATTGAACTTTAGTGATATCATTTATTTTATTGATTTTATCATTTTAGCAATCGCGCTAGGTATGAAAAAAATTAAATTAGATCAACGACCTGTACGGGCTAGAACTGCTTTAGCGGTAACTGCTTTGGCAGTGATGATATTTTCTGGTAACTTATTTCTAGCTGAAACGGATCGCTCGGGCTTATTAACCCGTACTTTTTCTCGTGATTATCTAGTAAAATATCTGGGTATCAACGCTTTTACTGTTTATGATGCCGTTCAAACTTACCAAACAACGCAAGTTCGGGCGCAAGCAAGTGCCAATGACATGGATGAAGTCGAAGATTACGTCGACGATCATTATGCCAAACCTAATGATGAATATTATGGTATGGCAGAAGGCAAAAATGTCATTTATATCCATTTGGAAAGTGTGCAACAATTCCTAATTGATTATGAACTAGAAGATGAAGACGGAAACGAACACGAGGTTATGCCTTTTATCAATAGTTTATACCATGATGATAGTACCTTTAGTTTTGACAACTTCTTCCATCAAGTAGCTGCTGGTAAAACAAGCGATGCAGAAACATTGATGGATAATTCCTTATTTGGTTTAAATCAAGGGTCCTTTTTCACCCAATTCGGTGGCAAAAACACCTTTGAATCAGCACCAAATATTTTAAATCAAGAAAAAGGTTACACTTCAGCTGCTTTCCATGGAAATGCCGGAAACTTCTGGAACCGTAACGAAGTTTATAAACACTTCGGCTATGACAACTTTTTTGATAGTAGTTATTATGATGTTAACGATGAGAATTCTTTCCAATATGGGTTGCATGACAAACCATTTTTCGAACAATCTGTTCCTTATCTAGAACATTTGCAACAACCATTTTATTCGAAGTTTATCGCTGTTTCTAACCACTATCCCTATGCTGAATTTACCAATGACGAAGCTGGTTTTCCACTGGCAGATACGCCAGACGATACCATTAATGGCTATTTCGCCACAGCGAACTACTTGGATACAGCAGTCGAAGAATTCTTCGATTATTTGAAAGAATCTGGGTTATATGACAATTCGGTTATTGTTTTATACGGAGACCATTATGGCATTTCTGATGGACGTAATGATAATCTAGCAGAATTATTAGACCAAGATCGTTCCGAATGGGATGAATACGACAATGCGCAAATGCAACGCGTTCCTTATATGATTCATATCCCAGGACAAGATAAGGGCGGCGTGAACCATACTTATGGAGGCGAAGTAGACGCTATGCCAACCCTCTTACATCTATTAGGTGTAGATACCGAAAATTATATCCAAATGGGACAAGACTTGCTATCAGACGAACACCAACAAGTAGCTGCTTTCCGTGATGGTTCTTTCGTATCTCCTGAGTATACCAACTATTCTGGAGCCATTTATGATAATGAAACAGGCGAAGCAATCGAATCGCCATCAGAAGACCAAAAAGCAACGATCAAGGAATTACAAGACAACGTCAACAAACAGTTGGAAACTTCTGATAAAGTGACACAAGGAGACCTACTCCGTTTCCATACAGGCAGTGGACTTGAACCAATTGATCCAAATGATTATGATTATAGTGACCTTGATGAACGACTTCGCAAAAAAGAAGAAGAGCTGGGTGATGATTCAACGAGTATTTACTCAGAAAATGGGGACAAATCAACAGAAGATGAGTATGAATCAAAATCTTATCAAGAATATCATCCAGAAGCACGCGAAGACTCAGAAGATGACAACAACGAAAACGCAAAATAAATCGACAAAGGTCTCCGACATCCGTAAAAAGATGTTAGAGACCTTTTTTCTTTATTTTACTATAAGTTATTCATATTTTTTTCAAACTCATTTTATATAATTAAGTCAAGAAGGTG
>JAKDZT010000331.1 GCA_030462125.1 Tetragenococcus sp. | reverse complement strand
TGAGTAATCAACCATTTTGACATCTACTAAAAGTATATAAAGGAGAGTACGGGAAAGATTTTTACCATTATTTAGTATTCAAACATAGTCAAAAAGACCGTATTCTCAATATTTTACATAGTTCTTTTTAAATGAATTTAACTCGTTTTTATACAAACCGTATTCAAAACCGTATTCAATTTTCGCTGTTCATAATGCTGGCAAATACCTTTGGAACTTCTTTTTCCATCTTCTTAGTAACATGGCCGTATAGATCATTTGTTATTTGGGTGGAAGTGTGGCCTAAACGTTCGGAAACAGTTTTTGGCTGTAAGCCTGATTCTAATAAAAGAGTAGCATGGGTGTGCCTGAAACCGTGGATTGTGATTTCTCTTAGATTATTTTTTCTTACAGTCTGTAACATCCAAGTTCTTGGTTTGGATAGTTGAATAAATTCATTATTCATATTTGAGAAAACAAGCTGGTTCTTATCTTTTGTTTTTAAACCAAGTTGAAATAAATATTCTTTTTGCTTCATTTTCCACTTTTTAAGAACGGCTAATGTTTCATTATCTAAGCTAACATCACGTTTAGAATGTTTAGTTTTTGGCTGTTCCAAATATAAGCGCCTGTTTTCACCTCTAGCGAGCGTTTGAACAATATGGATACATTCATTCTCAAAGTCCACAGAATCCCACTCAAGGCCTAACAATTCACCCTGACGACAGCCAGAAGCCGAAAGTAATTGAAAGAACGTATATATATAATATGGTTGTTGTTCCTTGCTACACTCTAGGAACTGCGCTAATTCTTCTTTGGTGTAGTAGTTCAAGCGTTTTTCTTCATATACAGATTCTTTTCTTTTAGGAACAGTAATTCGTTGTGTTGGGTTGTTGTCTACAATGCCTAAACGTATCGCAAATTCAAATATTCTACTAATATCCGTGATAAAGTCACGATACTTCACAAATTTCTTTACATTCTCATTCGCAAATTTTTGTACTTCTGTTAATGTTATTTCATCTATTTTCTTTTCACCAAATATAGGCAAGGTGTGCACTTCATACTGGCTTATAGCTTTTACGTACGTGCTTTCTTTAACAGTGTGCTTATAATTTTCTTTCCATAGATCAAATACTTCTTGAAACGTCTTAGAATCTTTTTCAGAGCGGTTGAATTCGCCTTTTTCATATTGTACTTGAAGCCTACTTAATGCAAGCTGGGCTTCTTTTTTTGTCTTGAAATTCCTTCTTGTTGTTCGGACTTCTTTTCCAGTGACTTCATTAATTCCTAGATATGCTTGAAATTGCCAAGCAGTTGAACCATCTTTCTTTGTATATTTTTTAATACTTGCCATGTTTTATCCCTCCGTGTTGCTACACTGGGGCGTGAGAGAGGGATTATATCGTATTACTGTATTTTGAATCAGTATCCATATTGATGAATTCAATTAAATCGCTATATTTTTGATCTCCTTTAATAGAACTTATTTCTTCAAAAAAATTAAAATCTAGGAAAATGCCTTTACCCCTTTTCTTTTTCTTAATATACGCTACAAGTGGTATTTTCCCAGTACCTTCAACTATTGTCATATCTATAATAATCAGTTCTGAAAGCTGGTTATACACATCATCAATTTCACCGTAAAATTGCAGCCATGTTCCAATTACTGAGTTGCAAAAATTTATTACCCCTTTTGTAGAAAGTTTTGCGAAAAATCTTTCTAAATCTTCAGTAGGTTGTTTATTGCCTTTTTCGTCCGTTCGGTAAAAATTTATCAATAGACCAAAAATTTCTTTGTCTTTCTCCAATGGAGAAATTGCAAAATAAAATGGTTCCCCATTGGTTTCATTTTCTATTATAAAGGCTTTAAATGGTAAAGCGTCACTGGGGTTAACTTGCACAAAATTTTCTTTAGTTTCTTTTTTAAACTCCGCTTCTTCGGCCTTTTTTATAGAATTTAATGGAACAGTTGATTTATAGATAAATTTAATTTCATCTTTAGTTTGGA
>JAKDZT010000070.1 GCA_030462125.1 Tetragenococcus sp. | reverse complement strand
GAACGTATTGTCATATCAAGGATTTAACAAGGCAATGAATTATGAAATTGATTCATTTATATAATCCAGTAACTGGGTTATTTAATTATTTGTTATCTTATTTTGATATTGGACCGATTCTTTGGTTACAAGATCCTGCTACTTCAAAAATATCGCTGATTATTTTAGCAGTTTGGAAAGCAATTGGTTTAAATATGTTAATCTTTTTAGCAGCAATACAGGGGATTCCCAAAGCTTACTATGAGGCTGCTGAAATTGATGGGGCAAGTCGGATGCAGCAAATATTTAAAATTACTATACCTTTATTACGTTTTTCAATTTTCTTTGTCACAGTAACCACTTTGATTGGTTGGTTCCAATTTTTTGAAGAACCGTTTGTTATGACCGATGGGGGACCTTTGGACAGTACACTTTCTGTTGCCCTGTTTATTTATCAAAATGGATTCCAATTTAATAAATTTGGTTATGCGGCTGCAAGTTCTTTCATTTTATTTATTGCGATTATTATAGCAACGGTTATTCAAATGAGAATACAAAAACGACAAGACGAAAATGGTATGTAGGAAAGGATGAGTTAGGTGACACATAAACGTAAGCAAATGAGTCTCAAAGTTTTTGTTGGTGTTTTATTAGCTGTTTTTGGATTTGCTACTTTTTTTCCCTTTTTATGGATGATTTTTTCTTCCTTGAAAACTAATGCTGAAATCAATCAATTAGTTCCAACTTTATTACCTAAACAAGCTACTTTAGATAATTTTAAGGAATTATTTGTTCGAATGAATTTTGATGTGTATTTGAGAAATACACTTATTGTTACGGCCTGTTCTTTTATAGGAATGATTTTTAATGCAATGGCGGGGTATGGCTTCTCTAAATTCGATTTTAAGGGAAGAAACGGTTTATTTTTATTAGTTTTAGCTACTATGATGATCCCAGGACAAGTAACAATGATCCCTGTCTATTTATTATTAAATAGCGTTGGGTTAACAAATACCCTTGTAGGTATTGTTTTACCTGGATTGGTCAATGCGTTTGGTATTTTTCTTTTTCGACAATTTATGGGTAACATTTCTGATGAAATGTTAGAAGCGGCCCGTCTTGACGGTGCGAGCGAGTGGTATATTTTTTGGAAATTAATATTGCCGTTATCAAGACCTGTTTTGGCAGTACAAGGTATTTTGACTTTTATTGGAGGATGGAACTCTTTCTTATGGCCACTAATTATTGCCAACGATGAAAAATATTACACACTATCAGTAGGATTGCAATTGCTACAAGGGCAACATGGTTCCGATTATGGGTTACAAATGGCCGGAGCTACTTTTATGGTGATACCCGTTTTAATTATTTTTATGATTTTCCAAAAGTATATTTTGTCAGGTTTTAATGTATCAGGCATGAAATAAAAAGGTTTAGGATGGATTGAACAGAATGCAGAAAGTACAGTTAAAAGAATTATTAGAAGAAATGACAATCGATGAAAAAATAGACCAGTTGTTGCAATTAAGCGCTGATTTTTATTCAGAGAAAGCTGAAGAAAGAACAGGACCGATGGCAGATTTGGCTATTGAACAAGCAAATATTGATCAGGCAGGTACAATTTTAGGAGTATCAGGTGCACAAGAAGCTATTCGTATTCAAAAAGAATATATGGCAAAACATCGACTGCACATACCTGCGATTTTAATGGCCGATATTATTCATGGTTTTCGAACGATTTTCCCCATTCCATTAGCCATAGGAAGTAGTTGGGATGAAAGTCTAGTTAAACAAATGGCAGAAATTTCAGCTCAAGAAGCGGCTGTTTCTGGTTTACATGTGACTTTTTCGCCGATGGTTGATTTGGTACGTGATCCTCGTTGGGGGCGAGTGATGGAATCAACTGGCGAAGATAGCTATTTGAATGCACGGTTAGCACGGGCTATGGTAAAGGGCTATCAAGGTAATGATTTAAAAAATGATTTCACTAGAGTTGCCTCTTGCGTTAAACACTTTGCAGCTTATGGTGCTCCAATAGCTGGCAGAGATTATAACACAGTAAATATGTCTGAGAGACAGTTACGGGGAAAATACTTAACTGGCTATCAAGAAGCTATTAATGCAGGAGCGAAATTAGTAATGACTTCATTTAATACAGTGGATGGGATGCCTGCAACTGGAAACAAATGGTTAATCAATAAACTGTTGCGCAAAGAATTTGGTTTTTCAGGAGTTGTTATTTCTGATTTTGGTTCAGTGAAAGAGCTTGTTGCTCATGGAGTAGCAGAAAATGAAAAAGAAGCAGCGCAATTGGCGCTAAGTGCTGGCGTTGATATTGAAATGATGACAAGTTGTTATGCGCATGCTTTAAAGGAATTGATAAGTGAAGAAAAAATAACAGAAGCCAATTTGAATGAAGCAGTATGGCGTGTTCTTGTATTAAAAAATGATTTAGGTCTATTTGAACATCCGTATCGTGGTGCAGACGTTGCTCAAGAAAAAATGTTAGTTTTATCCGAAGAGCATCGGCAAAAGGCTCGTGAAACAGCGCAAAAAACTATAGTGTTGCTAAAAAATCAAGAAAAAGTGTTACCTCTATCAAAAGAAGAAACGATTGCTATCTTAGGGCCTGGAACAACAAGTCAAGATATTTTAGGTTCGTGGTCTTGGCAAGGACAAAAGAAAGAAGCTATTTCATTACACACAGGCGCAAAGCAATATACTAATAATCTTTTATATGCTAATGAAATTTATGATTATTTTGAACCGACACAAAAAGCATTTGATGAAGCGATTGAACTCGCTAAAAAAGCAGATAAGGTGGTTCTTGCTTTAGGTGAAACAGATTGGATGTCTGGGGAAGCTGCTAGTCGTAGTGATATTCGTTTACCACAATCTCAACGAATTTTGTTTGATGAAATTCGTAAAGTAGCAAATAAAGTCGTCGTTACTCTATACAACGGTAGACCATTAGATCTAAGTGTACTTGATTCTGCTGATGCTATTGTGGAAGCCTGGTTCCCAGGGACAGAAGGCGGACAAGCCTTAGCTGATATATTATGGGGAGCGGTAAATCCTTCAGGTCGTTTGAGTATGTCTTTTCCTGCGTCTGTGGGACAAGTTCCTATTTATTATGATGTTGACTCTACAGGGCGCCCTTATGAAGTTTCCCCACAAGAAAAATATGTTTCTAAGTATTTGGATGAATCTGTTTATGCCAAATATCCATTTGGATTTGGACTAAGTTACAGTTCAGTAGAATATAATGGTTTAAAGCTAGACAAACAAACATTAGAAGTCGGTGAGGTTCTTCAAGTAACAGTTACGCTTAATAATCTTAGTGAAAAGGCGACCCGTGAGACTGTGCAACTATATATTCGAGATGTTGTTGGAGAAGTAGTACGACCAATTAAAGAATTAAAAGCTTTTCATCAAGTTGAAATAGCCGCTGGGAAAAGCAAAGAAGTCCAATTTGAGATTGATGAATCTATGTTGCGTTACATTCATCGCGACCAAACATCTCGAAGTGATGAGGGGCTGTTTGAATGCCTGGTTGGACCGAACAGTCGTGACTTGTTACAAAAGGAATTTTATTTAAATAAGTAAAAAGAGAGGACATTATATGCTAACATTTAGGAAAAATCAAACTCAAATTTCATTTTTAGATACAGGTGATTTGTATGAAATTGAACATCAAGGTATCATGGTTAACCAGCTACATGGTAATGTTATTGACGGTAGCTTGAACCAAATTTATTTACGTATAAAAGAACAAGATAGCTATTTGTTCACTCCTTTAATTGGTTCAAATTCTCCTAGCCGATTGCAGAAATGTGGAGAGGGGCTACGTTGGACAGGAACTTTTCATCAAGTTGATTATAGAGTTGACTTTCAAATAGGGCAGGATAATATTTGGTTTTGGACAGTTAAATTGAAAGGCTATGATCAAACAGTAGATATCATCTATGGGCAAGATATTGGCAATGCTACAAAAGCAGCGGTTCGATCTAATGAAGCTTATATTTCGCAGTATGTTGATCATCATGTGTCTCAGCATGATGGAGAAATTGTGATTTCGTCTAGGCAAAATCAACCACAGAATGGGAATTTCCCCTTAATTGAACAAGGAAGTTTACAAGCATTACGTAGTTTTTCAACGGATGGTTATCAATTTTTTGGAACATCTTATGAAGAAACAAATAGTCCCAAAATTTTGCAAAAAGAGACTTTGGCTAATGAAGTCTATCAATACGAATTTGCTTATGTTGCCTTACAAACCGAAGCTTTACATTTGAATGGGAAAACGCAAAATGTTGTTTTCTACGCATGTGCACAATTAACATATCCAAACGCTGTGACACAACCTACTGTCGGTCATGAGAGGATTTTAACAAGCTACCGTTTATTACCAGAGATGAAAAATTTTGATCAAGCTGAAAGTATAACTAAAAAAATAGGAGCACCAATTACTGGGAATAAACTTCAATTAGCAGATTTAAGGCAACTTTTCCCTACTAGAAAACAAGTAGAAGTACAAGATGGCACAACCTTGTCATTTTTTACTGAACATTATCATCACGTAGTTTTAAAAGAAAAAGAATTGCAGATGGAACGTACACATGGAACTATCCTTTTGGGAGGAGTGGACTTAGAAGTAGCACATCCTGTCTTGAGTACAACTGTGTATATGACTGGGCTATTTAATTCACAAACTGTGATAGGGAATACAGACATGAACAAATTGTTAAGCAACAGTCGCAATTCACTAAACACGATGAAGATGCCAGGACAGCGAATCTATCTAAAATATGATGAAACATGGCATTTGTTAACTCTTCCTTCAGCCTTTAAAATGGGGTTAAATTCAGCCACTTGGTATTATCAGCTAGCAGATGATTTGTTGACAGTTCAAACGTATACTTTAACGGATACACACGAAGTTCGAACGGAAGTTAAAAGCCATTCCGGGAAAAAGTATACTTTTGCTGTAACAAACCAATTTTTAATGAATGATACCGAAGAAGTCCCTTCTTATCGAATTCAGCATGAGAATCGCTTATTAACGGTGAGTGCGAAACGCGCTTCAATCACTGCTCAAGTTTATCCTGCTCTGACCTATTATTTTAAAACTGAGCAAGACTTCACTTTAACAGATGAACGTTTATTTAGTGATAATTTTACTACACAGGATTTAACTACGTTGGTTTTTTCAAAACAATCACAAGTAACATACAGTATTCAAGGTACGCTTAATAAAGAAATATACCAGGAAAAAATAACAAACTATGTCCAAGAAGACCAAAAATTTGTTGACTACATTGACGGCTTATTGAACAATTTTGAGTTATATCATGATTCAGCAGATGTTGAAAGTACGAATTTAATCACACGCTGGTATACTTTAAACATGTTGATTCATTTTCTTTCCCCACATGGACTGGAACAATATGGTGGAGCTGCTTGGGGGACACGGGACGTTTCACAAGGACCAACAGAATATTTTTTGGCAGTTAACCAATCTAAAGTTGTACGATCAATTATTCTTCATCTCTTTGAAAATCAATTTAATGATGATGGAACTTGGCCACAGTGGTTTATGTTTGACCGCTATGAAAAGATAAGAGCTGATGAAAGTCACGGAGATGTGATTGTCTGGCCTTTGAAAGTAGTGGCGGACTATTTGGAAAAAAGTGGAGATACAGGAATTTTACAAGAAACAATCTTTTATACTGATCGTAAAACATTAGAAAAAACAACATATTCTGAGACACTACTTCAACATCTAAAGAAGATTATTGAGTATATAAGAAATAACTTTTTGCCAGGGACTTATTTATCTTGTTATGGAGATGGAGATTGGGATGATACACTTCAACCTGCCGATGACCGTTTGAAAAAAAATATGACTAGCAGTTGGACTGTCGCATTGACATATCAAGTGCTTCAAAAATTAGCTAATGAACTTCAAATAAATGATGCAACTTTTTCTAAACAATTAAACCAATTAGTGGAAAGGATTAAACAGGATTATGACCGTTATATTCTGGCGGAAGGAACACTTCCAGGATTTGTTTATATGTCAGATAATGGGCAACCAGAATTTATGATTCACCCAGAAGATACGGTTACTGGTATTCAATATCGTTTGTTGCCTATGATTAGCAGTATGACCGCTGAGTTATTGAGTAAAAAGCAAATGCAACATCATTTAACTATTATTCAGGAGCAATTATATTTTCCAGATGGAGTTCGGCTTATGAATCAACCGGCCCACTATGGAGGTGGTGTGAGTACTAATTTTAAGCGAGCAGAGCAATCGGCTAACTTCGGTCGCGAAATCAGTTTACAGTACGTCCACGCTCATATCCGTTTTACTGAAGCAATGGCAAAAATTGGTAACAAAAAGGAGACCTGGTCAGCTTTAAACAAAGTAAATCCAATTCAAATTCAGCAGCGGGTTCCTAATGCTCAATTAAGACAAGCAAATGCTTATTTTAGCAGCTCAGATGGTAATTTTAAAACTCGCTATGAAGCAAAAGCAGAATTTGATAAACTAAAATCAGGCGATGTCCAAGTAAAAGGTGGTTGGCGAATATATTCAAGCGGCCCAGGTATATATTTAAATCAGCTGATTACTAGTATTTTAGGTATTCGAGAAAAGGCAAATGAAATAGAATTTGATCCTATATTACCGGATGAACTGGATGGTTTACAATTACAATTCGAATTGATGGGAAAAAAAGTTTTTATCACTTATCATTTAAATCAAAGTAATAAAGCGATTAGAATGGGTAATCATACGTTAGAATGGAAAATATCAGACAATTCTTATCGAGAAGGTGGTATGATAGTAGACAAACAAATATTGAGCGAATATTTGAAAAGGAATAAAGAAATAGAAATTTATTGTTAAAGGGTGGTACACATGGTAGGAATTAAAGATATTGCGAAAGTAGCAGGAGTATCGATATCGACGGTTTCCTATGCTCTAAATGGCAGTTCTAAAGTAACAGAAAGAACTCGGCAAAAGATTATGACGATCGCAAATGAAATGAATTATGTTCCTAACATGGCCGCTCGCACATTAAAACGTCAACAAACTAATATTATTGGCGTCTATTTGACAGACTATGGTGGTAGTTTTTATGGTGAGTTACTAGACGGGATGAAAAAAGGTTTAGAGCTTCAAGGTTATGAAATGATTGTTTGTAGTGGTAAGCAATCGCAGCTTTTTATCCCTGAGCGCATGATTGATGGGGCAATTATTTTGGATTGGTCTTTTCAATCGGATAAGATTGTTCACTATGCTAATCAAGGACACCAAATTGTTGTTTTGGATCGAGAGTTAGAAAGTAAAAATATTCATAAAATACTTTTAGACAATGTAGGAGGGACATGTTTAGCTATTGAACACTTTGCGTTAGCCAATGCTTCTAAAGTTTATTTAATTGCGGGACCGGAAAAAGGATACGACAGTCAGAAGCGGCTACAAACCAGCCAAAAAGAACTGAAAATGTATGGCATTGATTATGAAATTATTCAAGGAAACTTTATTGAGGCATCGGGTACTGCTGCAGCTGAAGAAATTATGCAGCATAACCCAACATTTCCGCTTTATATTTTCGCTTTAAACGATGAAATGGCTATAGGTATTTATGAATACTTTAAAAACAGTTCATTAAAAATTGGTGAAGATATCAGGATCATTGGTTTTGATAATATTGAGGTTGGTAAATTCTTATTGCCACGATTAGCTACCATTTCTTACTCGAAACATCGTTGGGGAATGTTAGCAGCTCAAGTGATTATTCAAATGATAAAACAGGAAACAATTGAGGCAGAGCAAATTTATACCACTTATGTTGCTGGCGGTTCATTTCCAGAAAGATAAGAAAAGGAAAGGAAAGGGATAATAGAATGGCAATCACTCGGATGAATTTTCGCTCCAAAGTTTTGGAAAAGAGCACAGCGGTGAATGTTTACTTACCAGATTACTCACTAGAAGAATATCCAGTTATTTATTTATTGCATGGTCGTTCTGATGATTGTAATGCTTGGTTGAACGCTACTTCACTCGAACGTTATGCCGAATTTTTTCCTTTTGCCATTGTTATGCCGCAGGTAGAATTAAGTTATTATACCGATATGATTTATGGTGATAACTATTGGACGTATTTAACTGAGGAGCTACCGGAAAAGATGAATGATTGGTATCATTTATCACACAGTTGGGAAAAACGCTTTGTGGCAGGCAATTCTATGGGCGGATATGGTTCCTTTAAGTGGGCATTGACTAAGCCAAACTATTTTAATGGTGCAGTCAGTTTTTCCGGTGCCTTAGATGTTGTTGATATCTGGGGAAAGGATCCTAATCGTGAGTCAGATTTTGCCAAAATTTTTGGCACTAAACAACAATTGAGTGCCAGTAATAATAACTTAATGAAGTGTTTAGAAGCAGCAAATTTAAGTGATAATTACACACATTTTATACAGATATGTGGTATAGAAGATTTTCTTTATGAGAATAATCAGCGTTTTCGCCAAAGAGCAGGACAAAATCTATTAAATTACCAGTACGAAGAAGATTATGGCGGACATGATTGGCATTTTTGGGATGAAAAGATTCAAGATGTACTGCTGCAATTTAGTTATTTGCTAGAGGAACAAGAAACTAGAGGCTGTGAGTGACATAAGTAAAGATAAGCTAAAAATACCCGAACTATATTTGATGAGATTCTCTAATTGTCGTGAATCTGCGACGAGTAACCGCAGGAACAATCTCTCCTATAGTTCGGATATTTTATTATCAAAGGGGCTTATGTCACAGCCCTTATTCTTATTAGTGTTCAAACTTCTTCATCCAATAAGGTAAAGCTTGGCTAATTTTAGTGG
>JAKDZT010000330.1 GCA_030462125.1 Tetragenococcus sp. | reverse complement strand
ATAATCGTAAAGATGTGTGATAAATATAGAATTCAAACTTGCATAGTAAATACTTATATGTGGAAGGTGAAATATATCGATTATATAAAAGATAATTGTTATATCACTGGTATACAAAATTCAGCACAAGAACATGATCATCGAATAATTGAAGAAAGCTTTGTAGATTTTGAAACAGACTGTACTATTCCTGAAGAAGAGATGAAGCAATAATTTGGAAAATAGTGGGTGGGCAAATAAGAGGAAGAGTTTTTATTATAAACAGCAGTTACCGATATAGCTAACAAAAATTCTCTAAATCACATGTTTTATCTTGAAAATTGTAACCGTTTCGTTTACACTTATCTTGTAGTAATAAATCCGAATAAAAAAAGGCACTCCCTGTATCAGCGGGAACTGACACAAGGAGCCTTGACCAATCATCAAACACAGAACTGACTGATCAAGTTGCCATAGTCAATGCAATGCATCGACTTTCTTTATTATAGCCAATATGAAAGCATTTTTCTAGTGTTTTCTGTTAATTTTTTGGCTTTTGAAAGAGAACGAAGTATGCTTATTTAACTATGTCAGAGGTATTGGACAGTTTTGTCTGGTAGCTCTTTTTTTATTGTTTTCAATAAAGCAAGCCTGGGTTCGGATTTATTGCTGCTATTTTAAAAAACTGTGTTTAGCTAGCATGGTTTAAAAGATAGTGAATTGACATGTCAAACTATTTTGAAAGCGCTAAAAAATAATATTAAGGGGGTAACGTGAGGCTTAACCTGAATTTGGATCTATGAATATATGGATCGGATTCGGGCTGTTTTTATATAAAAAAACAAAGGAGTTTTAAAATGTCAGAACAATATTCACAATTACAGATTGAAAAAGCTGCAAAAAATATTCGTAAACGTATTTTAAAAATTACTCTTGAAAGAAATGGTTGTTATTTAGCTCAAACTTGTTCTTCATCAGAAATTTTAGCTTCTCTTTATATGAATATTCTAAATCTTTCGGAAAGTAAAGGGCCAAAAATACCTGGAGAATTCCCTGGAACACCTTCAAAACACAATATGGATTACCTTCCCGGCTCTGCATATAACGGCAGTACAGATGCACCTTACGATCGGTTATTTATTTCACCAGCTCATTACGCAGCACCGGTTTATTCAACTCTTGTTGAAGTTGGTAGATTATCTGAAGAAGCTTTAGAATTTTTCAATAAAGATGGCTATAGTATGGAAATGATTGGTGCAAATCATACTCCCGGATTTGAAAATGCTGCAGGGACACTAAGCCAAGCAATAAGTATTGCAAGTGGAACCGCTTATGCAAGAAAACTAAAAAATCAAAATGGTAGGATATTTGTCTTTATGTCTGATGGTGAACTGGAGGAAGGACAGTTATGGGAAGCTATTCAAGCAGCAGTCTTTTATAAATTAGATAATTTAGTTTTACTAGTTGATGTTAATGGGCAACAAGTTGAAGGATTTACTCAAGATATTATGAATATTGAACCACTCGAAGAAAAATTTAAAGCATTTGGTGCAAAAACTGCAAAAATTGATGGTCATAATGTTGAGGAATTACAAAAAGCTTGCCAAATGACAGAAAAAGGAAGACCGTTAGTTGTATTATGCTATACAGATCCGACAAAGGGAATTCCTTTGTTAAAGCATCGTAAAGGACAAATGCATTTTATTCGTTTTAAAGATGAAGAATACAATGAATATCTTAAGTTTTATCAAAATATGTGAGGGGGAAATAGCATGCAAATAGAAAAAAACGTACATTCGAACAACATCATTCAATTCGCTGAAAAACATAAAGAAGTATTGGTAATGTCTGCTGATTTGGGAACTTCGTGTGAAGTTGGAGAATCTGCTAAGAAACTACCCGAAAGATATTTATCAATGGGAATTGCTGAACAAAATATGTTGGGATGGGCCGCTGGTTTAGCCAAAGAAGGTTTTCATCCGTTTCTTCATACATTTGCTGTTTTTTTGTATAGGAGACCACTTGATCAATTA
>JAKDZT010000329.1 GCA_030462125.1 Tetragenococcus sp. | reverse complement strand
ACATGTGATTTAAAATGGCGAGAAGATGGTCAGTCTGCCCGACTTTGGAATGTAAATCCTAGCCATCCGATTGTTGCGGGTGTGGGTGAATTTATCGATCTCAAACAAGAAGAGATGTATGGAGAGCACTTCGATATTCCAGCACCTGATGAACTTATTTTTATTAGTGCTTATCCAGGAAGTGAAGTTTTTCGGAGTGGTTGTGTTTTTCGTCGCGGTAACGGTAAGATTTTTTATTTTCAGCCTGGGCATGAAACATACGACAGCTATTACAATGAAAAAGTACAAAGAGTGATAAACAATGCTGTAGAATTTTGTGCACCTACTGAAAATAGTCGTCCTTATTACGGTCATTACAAAGGAGAAGATAGAAAATGAAATTAGGCGTATTTACACCATTATTTAATAATTTAACATTTGATGAGATGATAGAAGAAGCTGCAGATAAAGGTTTGGAAGCAGTGGAGATCGGTACTGGAGGTTCTCCAGGCAATGCTCATTTAGATATTGATAAATTACTAGCAAGTAGCGATGCACGTAAAGAATATTTGCATAAGTTACAAGATAAAGACTTAGAAATTTCGGCTTTAAGTGCGCATCATAACCCAATTTCAGCTAAAAAAGAAGTTGCGCAAGAAGGCGATGAATTATTACGTAAAACAATTAAATTAGCTAATTTAATGAATGTTCCTGTCGTTAATGGTTTTTCTGGCGTATCCGGAGGTAATCCGACCGATACAGCTAATAATTGGCCGGTTATTCCTTGGCCGAGTGCTTATTCGGATATTTATAAGTATCAATGGGAGGAAAAATTAATTCCTTACTGGAAAAAAATCAATGAAGAAGCTGAAGCGGTGGGAATAAAAATCGGCATTGAACTGCACGGTGGTTTCTTATTACACACACCTTATACTATGTTACGTTTACGTGAAGAAACCGGTAAAGCCATCGGATGTAATCTAGATCCAAGTCATATGTGGTGGCAAGGGATCGATCCTGTTGCAGCAGTGAAAATTCTAGGCAAAGAACAAGCGATTCATCATTTCCATGCTAAAGATACTTTCTTGGATCAAGACAATATCAATATGCATGGACTAACGGATATGCAACCATACAACAAGGTTGAATCACGCGCCTGGACTTTCCGAACAGTTGGTTATGGTCATGACATGAAAGTCTGGTCAGATATGATTTCTGCATTACGTATTTATGGTTATGATCATGTTTTAAGTATTGAACATGAAGATCCCATTATGTCGATTGATGAAGGATTGACCAAAGCGATTAAGAATTTAAAAGGTGTAATGATTAAAGAAGAACCATCTGAAATGTGGTGGGCATAAGGAGACGTGTAAATGGCAGCAGTAAATTTTGTAATTATAGGTTACGGTGGCATGGGTAGTTATCATGAAAAGAACTTAATGTTTTCCGAAAAAGAAAAGATCAACTTAGTAGGCGTTTACGACATCTTAGAAGAAAGACAAGAAGTGGCTCGTGCAAAAGGTTTATCCACCTATGAAAGTTTTGAAGAAGTTCTAGCTGATGAAAGAATAGAAGCGGTGTTGATTGCTGTTCCTAACGATCTGCATAAAAGTATGAGTATCGCTGCATTAAAAGCAGGAAAACACGTGGTTTGCGAAAAACCAGCAACTTTAAACACTGAAGAATTTGATGAAATTCTTGCCGTTGCAGCAGACACTGGCAATCGTTTTATTGTTCATCAAAACCGTCGATGGGACCCAGACTTCTTAATTGTACGGGACTTGTACCAAAGTCAGCCGATTGGTTCAGTATTTCAAATCGAATCACGTGTAAATGGCGCTAACGGTATTCCAGGCGATTGGCGTCATCTAAAAAAACACGGCGGTGGCATGCTTTTGGATTGGGGGATTCACTTATTAGATCAGATGCTTTGGCTGGTTGATTCACCGATTAAAGATGTCCAAGTAGATTTTAGTTATGTTTTAGGAGATGAAGTCGACGATGGCTTTATTAGTTTTATTACTTTCGAAAA
>JAKDZT010000069.1 GCA_030462125.1 Tetragenococcus sp. | reverse complement strand
ACAACCAAGAACGTCTTTTTTCATCTTATCGATTTTTTGACTGTGAATAGTAACAATAAAGTAACGCTAATAAGCGTATTTCGAAAGTTTTCATTGACGAACTTCTCGCTTTTTGATAAAGTAAGTATGTTGTAATTGTGGACTTCTCCGCAGCTACAACCGCTCTGAACAAGTTTTAAGTGCTGATATAGCCGCTTGGGATGGCGAGTCTAAGTTTATTATTTAAGGAGGTGCACAAGTATGTATGCAATTATTAAAACAGGCGGTAAACAATACAAAGTTGAAGAAAACCAACCAATCTATATTGAAAAATTAGACGCAGAAGCTGGCGAAAAAGTAACTTTTGATGAAGTTGTTTTAGTCGGTGGCGATACGACAAAAGTTGGTAACCCACTCGTTGAAGGTGCAAGTGTCGAAGGTACAGTAGATAAGAATGGCAAGCAAAAGAAAGTTGTCACTTTTAAATACAAGCCTAAGAAAGACTCACACCGTAAACAAGGACATCGTCAACCTTATACTAAGGTTACGATCAATGTAATCAATGCATAATTTAAATAAAGCAGGAGATTACGATGATTAAAGGAACTTTCAAACGTGACGAGTCCGGAAGAATTCGTTCTTACCAAGTGACAGGTCACGCAGATGCTGGAGAATATGGATATGACATTGTGTGTGCAGCGGTTTCTGTTTTAGCGACGAGTACTGTTAACGGAATTGATTCGTTAGCTGGTATACAGCCGGTGGTCAAAGCTGATGAAGAAAACGGTGGTTACCTTTATGTTGAGGTTCCATCTACCAATACACAAGAACAATCCAATATTATACAGATATTATTAGAAAACCTACTGTTGGGTATGCAATCTATCCAAGAGCAATATAGTGATTATGTACAACTAGAAACCATTTAATAGGGAGGTGCATCGTATGTTGATGAAAATGAATTTACAATTATTTGCACACAAAAAAGGTGGCGGTTCAACAGCTAACGGCCGTGACTCTGAGTCAAAACGTTTAGGAGCTAAACGTGCTGACGGTCAAACTGTTACTGGTGGCTCAATCCTTTATCGCCAACGTGGTACAAGAATTTACCCAGGTGTGAATGTTGGTAAAGGCGGCGATGATACGCTATTTGCAAAGATCGATGGTACTGTACGTTTTGAACGTGTAGGCCGCGATAAAAAGCGAGTTTCCGTTTATCCAGTAGCACAAGCCCAAGAAGCGTAAAACTGTAGCAGCTTAGTTTCTTCTTTTAGAAACTAAGCTGTTTTTTTAGGTGTTGAGAACTTACTCTCCATCTTTTCAACCAAAAGGAATTGTCTGATACATACTGGGGTTTTCTAAGTGTAAAATTTATTGAGGTTTATAGTGGTGGTGAGGAAAAAAGTTGTTATTTGTCGTTAGACCGTGACAGCTAACTCTGCTAATGGCAACGACCCTATTTTCCCAAAAGATAGAGAGCATTTCTCGAAAGTAGCTCTAGAAAATTAGAAAAACTAGGGTAGGTTCAGAAAAGTAACCCTAGAATTCGGAAAACTAGGGTAGGTTCAGAAAAGTAACCCTAGAATTAGAAAAACTAGGGTAGGTTCAGAAAAGTAACCCTAGAATTAGAAAAACTAGGGTAGGTTTAGAAAAGTAACCCTAGAATTTAGAAAAACTAGAGCAAGTTCAGAAGTTGGTCCCCTATCTTTTCAAACTGGGAACCAATTCGTATTCTACTTCCTCTCTCTGTCTCTGGCCCTATGATGTTGAAAGCTTATAAGTTTATGTAAAATATACCTTTATAACTTGGATTCTTGATGATTGGCAAAGACTAGAAAAAGAAGATATAATATGGAAAAAGATTTGATTGTGTTATAATTATCGTCCAGGTTTTGAATCGAGGTGAGAAGTTTGAACAAAAGAATGGAAAAAATTTATCAGTATACGCTCCAAAAGGCTGACACTGGTTCTGATAGTGAAGCAGCCGTTACTACCAGTGAGATTGCCCAAGCGTTAGCTATTCAAAGGAGTAATGCTAGTAAAGATTTAAATCAGTTGGTTCGTGCTGGTAAAATGATCAAAACAGACAGTCGGCCGGTAAAATACTTTTTAAACCAAGTCATGGCTGAAGAAAAGTATGTTGAAAGTTATAAAGAAGAACGTGCGCCTCGAAAAAAACAACAACCACAGCACGTGCAGACTTCCTATGTTTCTATGGAAGATATTTTTTCCAATATTATTGGCGTTAACGGTAGTATGAAAAACGCAGGTGAACAAGCAAAAGCGGCAATATTATATCCGCCTAAAGGATTGAATTGTTTAATCACCGGTCCTACAGGTTCGGGAAAAACTTACTTTGCCCACGCGATGTTTCAGTTTGCTAAAGCAAATGATGTTATCGATGCCGATAAAGAATTAATTGTTTTTAATTGTGCGGATTATGCCAACAATCCGGAGCTTTTGATGAGTCATTTATTTGGATATGCTAAAGGAGCGTTTACTGGGGCAGAGGAAGAAAAAACTGGGGTTATTGATCAAGCAAACCACAGTATGCTTTTCCTAGATGAAATTCATCGCTTACCTCCAGAAGGCCAAGAAATGATTTTTTATTTTATGGATCACGGGACTTATAGTCGTTTAGGAGAAACGGGAAAGCCTCACTCGGCTGAAGTTCGTATTATTGGAGCTACTACAGAGGATCCTAATTCTAGTTTGTTAGATACTTTTGTGCGGCGAATTCCTATTAGTATTCAGCTTCCTTCTTTTGCTTCACGTCCTGCTGTTGAAAAAGTTGATTTAGTAAAAGTCATGGTATCTCATGAAGCGCATCGTATCCAACGTACGATTTCTCTGACCGAAGATGTCGTAAAAGCTTTGATCGGCAGTGTCAGCTATGGCAATATTGGGCAATTAAAGTCTAATGTTCAATTGGTTTGTGCTCGTGGCTTTTTGAACCATATGCATGAGGAGCAAATTGACATCGTGATTGAAGATGTACCAGAAGGGATTCGCTCAGGTTTAATTCTTTTAGCGGATAATCGCGAAACGTCAACCGAACTCTCACAAAACCTTGAGTCTAAATTAGTCGTACAACCTAACGAAGATATTTTAAATATTCAGTCCGATTCTTACGAATTGCCTTATAATTTATATGATATTATTGGCGATAAAGCCGAATTATTAAAAGCAGATGGCATTGATCAAGAAACCATCAACCATTTTATTTCGACCGATATCAACGTTCATTTAAAATCATTTTATAAAGACCATGGTTTTTCCTTTTACGCCGATAATAAATTAAGTGAATTTGTAGATCGTAAAATTATCGAATTAACCAATCGGATTTATTCTATGGTTAGCAGCCGCTTAGGAGACGAGTTTCAATCAAACTTTGTCTATGCTATGAGTTTACATGTCAGTTCTTTTCTAAAAAAATTGCAATTAGGAGAAAGACGAAACGTAAATGATAACATACGCGAAATGGTTTCCGCTTATCCTGAGGAATTAAAATTAGCACAGGAAATCCGGCAATATATTGGAGAATGGTTTAATATTTCTATTCCGGAAAGCGAAACCTACTATTTGGCGGTTTTGTTAGTCTCTTTAAGAAGTGCTTCTCAAGTGGGACGCATCGGCGTAGTCGTGGGAGCTCATGGGAATAGTACTGCTACCAGTATGGTGGAAGTTGTCAAACAATTATTAGACGTCGATCAAGTCGCAGCAGTCGATATGCCTCTAGATATGCCGCCTAAAGTTGCTGTAGAAAAATTAAAACAAGCAGTACTTTCTGTGCATGAAGGTAGTGGTGTCTTATTACTAGTGGATATGGGCTCTTTAGTGACTTTTAATGAAAAGATACAAAGAGAAACGGGCGTATTTGTTCGAACGATTGATATGGTAACCACGCCACTTGTCTTAGAATCTGTGCGCAAGGCCTCGATCTTTGGGACCAGTTTGGATGATCTCTATGACTCCTTAAAAAACTTCCATGGTTATAGCACACTGGACGTGTTGCCTACAACTTTGGCAGAAAATCATTTGCCTAAAGCTATTCTTGCCATTTGTGCTTCTGGTGAAGGGACGGCTGTTCATATTAAAGGGATGATCCAATCTACATTGGCTAAAAAACAATTTAAAGATATTGAAGTGTTGACGATTTCTGCGGCAGAACTCAATCAGCGACTTCCTGAAATTCAACAACATTATCAAGTGATTGCAGCAACCGGCGTTGTCGATCCACAATTAGCGGTGCCTTTTATTACACTAGAAAATTTTATTACGCAAAATACAGACGATTTAATCGATAAACTGCTTTTAAACCATGAAGAACTAACAGCTGAAGAACCGATAGTGTTTGACGATGGCGAAACAAAAGAAGTTTGTTTGAACTATTTAGAAAAAAACTTTACATTTTTAAATCCGCAAAAATTAATTGATCCTTTATTACAATTTACTGAAGAAATTATGGAAAACTGGGAAATAGCAAAAGAAGAACAAGGATTTCGCATTAATTTTCTCTTACACGCAGCGGGGATGATCGAACGAGTGGTCTTACAACAACCGTTAACGGCACCCAAAAAGGATGAAGAGAACTTGCAAAATGATCCAGAATACGAAGCTTTACACATTCAAGTATTATCCTTAGCTAGGACTTTGAATCTCACTTTCCCACCAGCTGAGGAGGTTTATTTATTAGCTTTAATTAAACGTCAAGTTAAAGTGTAAAAGTAAAGAATACACTAAAAGATACACATTATCAGTGTATCTTTTAGTGTATTGTTTTATTTTATCTTAAAATAGTGACATGACTGCAGTGTATTGTTAATTTTTGGCACGTAACTTGCTTCTAAATAAGAAGAGGAGGTGTGTTAGCTAATAAATCAATTAAAATTAAGGAGGCGATCAAGACTTGGAGATTCGTTTAGCGCGCATTGATGATCGTTTAATTCATGGGCAAGTTACTACCTCATGGACGAAGCGTACGGATATCAATCGTATTATTGTGGTCAGTGATGCAGTTGCATTTGATCATTTAAGCAAGTTTCTTTTACAGCAAGCGGCTCCACCAGGAATCAATGTAAATGTTGTTACAGTGGCCAAGATGTTGGAAGCTTTTAATAGTGAATTATTCAAAACGCAAAAAGTCATGCTATTATTTACCAATCCGCAAGATGTGGAAAGACTGGTGCGCGGAGGAATAAAACTGAACTCATTAAATATCGGCGGTATGCGTTTTGAAAATGGGAAACAGATGGTCACAAATTTTGTTTCAGTAAATGAAAAAGATCTAGCTTCCTTTCACTATCTGGCAAAACAAGGAATTGAATTAGAAGTTCGCAAAGTTCCAACTGATCGCAAAATTAATTTGATTGATTTGTTGGATAAAAAGGAAAAAGCTAAGTAGAAAAAAATCGCAAATTAGGGGGTAAGAAAATGGTAGGAATCATCCTAGCAAGTCATGGGGACTTTGCTGATGGGATCTTAGAATCAGCAACAATGATTTTTGGAGAACAAGCAAATGTTGCTGCTTGTGTATTGAAACCAAGCGAAGGTCCAGATGATATAAAGAAAAAAATGGAAGACGCAATCAATTCATTTGATGATCAAGATGAAGTACTTTTATTGATTGATCTTTGGGGAGGTACCCCATTTAACCAAGCCAACAGCTTATTTGAAGAACACAAAGATAAATGGGCAATTGTGGCAGGTATGAATTTACCAATGGTTATTGAAGCTTATGCTTCCCGTCTTTCTATGGATTCTGCACAACAAATTGCTTCGGCTATCGTTCCTAGCGGGAAAGATGGTGTCAAAGTAAAACCAGAAGAATTGGCGGTTGAAGATAAAGCTGCATCAGACGAAGAAGTTGATACTGGGGCTCCAGAAGAACCTAAAGGCTCTTTACCTGAAGGCACGGTTGTCGGTGATGGAAAGATAGATTATGTGTTAGCACGTATTGATTCTCGTCTTTTGCATGGTCAAGTTGCTACTAACTGGGCTAAAGCAACGGGACCCAACCGAATTATTGTAGTTAGTGACGCTGTTGCAAAAGATAGCTTGCGTAAAAGCTTAATCGAACAAGCAACACCGCCGGGTATAAAAGCTAACGTTATTCCAATTGAAAAAATGATAGAAGTGGACAAAGACCCACGATTTGGTAAAACAAAAGCTTTATTACTTTTTGAAAATCCAGAAGATATGTTAAAAGCGATCGAAGGCGGCGTAGATATCCATGAAGTAAATGTTGGTTCTATGGCCCATTCCAAAGGAAAAGTCGTGGTAAATAACGTTATTTCAATGGATGAAGCAGATATTGAATCCTTTGAACGTATGGAAGAACTAGGTGTGAAATTTGATGTTCGTAAAGTACCGAGTGATTCAAGTGGACGCCTCAATGAATTGCTTAAAAAAGCAAAGGCTGGATTAAAAAATGCCGGATAAAAAAGAAAATAGTAATGAATTAGGAGGTTTATTATGTCAGATTTAAATGCAATTCAGATGATATTGGTCGTAGTTGTTGCATTTTTGGCTGGTATGGATGGAATTTTGGACCAATTCCAATTTCACCAACCATTAGTTGCATGTACCTTAATCGGACTTGTGACCGGTAATTTGGGAATTTGTGTTATGTTAGGCGGTTCATTACAAATGATCGCTTTAGGTTGGGCTAACGTTGGTGCAGCTGTAGCACCAGATGCTGCATTAGCGTCTGTAGCTTCTGCTATTATCCTAGTTTTAGGTGGACAACAACAAGGTGGTATTTCCACTTCGATTGCTGTTGCGATTCCTTTGGCAGTAGCAGGCCTATTTTTGACAATGCTTGTTCGTACAATTGCTGTTCCAGTTGTTCACGGAATGGATAAAGCAGCTGAAGAAGGAAGCTATCGTAAAATTGAATGGCTCCATGTTTTTGCAACTTGCCTGCAAGGTTTGCGTATTGCAATACCAGCAACGGCATTGCTATTCATTCCGGCAACGACTGTTCGTCAAGTTTTAGAATCAATGCCTGACTGGTTAACAGAAGGTATGGAAATCGGCGGTGGCATGGTCGTAGCCGTTGGTTATGCCATGGTTATCAATATGATGTCTAGTCGTGAAGTATGGCCGTTCTTTATTTTAGGTTTTGCTATTGCAGCAATTACTGACTTGACATTGATCGCAATCGGAGCTATTGGTGTTGCCTTAGCACTTATTTATATTACGCTTTCAAAACAAGGCGGCTCTTCCGAAGGCGGAAGTGGCGGCAACGGCGGTTCCGGCGATCCTCTTGGTGATATACTCAATGACTACTAAAGCTTGTAAAAGGAGGAGATAACTCATGGCAGAAGAAAAGGTAAGACTAACAAAAAGAGAACGTTTAAACATTGCATGGCGTAATACATTTACCCAAGGTTCATGGAACTATGAACGGATGCAAAACGGCGGATTTGTTTATGCGATGATTCCGGCGATTAAGAAATTATATCCCAATAAAGAAGATCGTAAAAAAGCATTACAACGTCACTTGGAATTTTATAACACTCACCCATACTTGACAGCACCTGTACTTGGTGTAACTCTTGCGATGGAAGAAGAACGTGCTGGTGGGGCACCTATCGATGATGCCGCTATTCAAGGGGTTAAAGTCGGTATGATGGGACCTTTAGCAGGTGTCGGCGATCCAGTGTTTTGGTTTACTGTTCGACCGATGTTAGGTGCCTTAGGTGCATCTTTAGCACTTGGCGGCAATGTAATGGGACCTATTATTTTCTTTGTAGCATTTAATATTATTCGTTGGGCTTTCTTATGGTATGCACAAGAATTTGGTTATAAAGCAGGGTCAGCGATTACAGAAGATATGTCAGGTGGCCTATTGCAAGATGTCACACGAGGTGCTTCTATTTTAGGGATGTTTGTGTTGGCGTCACTGGTGCAAAGGTGGGTCGAAATCGATTTTCAACCTGTCGTCTCTCGAACGCCACTGCAACAAGGCGACTATGTTGACTGGTCCAGTATTCCAATGTCACAAGAGGGGTTACAAAACGCTTTCTACCAAGTTACTGAGCAGGGAAAATCTATAACAAGTGTTGATGTGACCACGCTACAAGATAACTTGGATGAATTGATTCCAGGCTTAGCTGGTTTACTATTGACTCTATTGTGTATGTGGATGTTGAGAAAAAATGTTTCACCAATTGTGATCATTCTCGGCTTATTCGTTGTCGGTATTGTTGGTCACGTTGTCGGATTGCTATAATAGTTGATTAAAGAAAGGAGGCAAAAATAGCATCTCAATCCTTTTAAAGGAAGCTGTTTTTGCCTTGCTTTTTGTACATAGGAAATGAACCGTGCTAAAATAAATTTAAAATCGAGGTGGGATTATATATGGTAGAATCACTAAATACAAAAGTAGATTTAGCAGTAGACGCAACATCTTTTGTAGGACTAGCTCAATATGGGCAAATCTTAATCGGAGATAATGCATTTGAATTTTACAACGCAAAAAATGCACAAGATTACATCCAGATTCCATGGAAAGAAGTTGATTATGTCGTTGCGAATGTCTTTTTTAAAGGAAAATGGATTTCTCGCTATGCGATTGAAACAAAAAAAGATGGCACCTTCAATTTTGCCTCAAAAGATACGAAAAAAGTATTGCGTGCTATGCGTGCTTATGTTGCTTATGATCGTATGGTACAAGCCAATAGTTTTTTCAAAGTAATCAAAAGAGGAATACTTTCCTTTGGGAAGAAAAAGAAAAGTTCAAAATAACAGAGTAAGGCGATACCTTTTATTCAAAAAAATTGAGTTCGTAAAGTCAGTTTTTCTGGCTTTACGTTTTTTAGTATCTGAGTTTTATACGTAGTAATTATTGTTTTATTAATAATTACTACTATTTAAGGAAAGGGTTTCATGGTATGTTATAATGAAGCTACCATCAGAAAAATAAACGTATTAAAGGTCAAGAAAACATGATATGATGAATATGTGAGTCGTTTTTGGTACGTTATAGATTAAAGGA
>JAKDZT010000328.1 GCA_030462125.1 Tetragenococcus sp. | reverse complement strand
TTTAATTCTTTAACTAAAGTTCTTAAAATCATCTTTAAAATATAAGAGTCTTAAACTATTTATAATTACAAGAATCGTGCTGCCTTCATGTCCTATAACACCAAGAGGTAAATTAATTAATTGAAGAATATTGGTGAAAATCAATATTACTATAATGCTTAATGAAAAAATAATATTTTCTTTAACAATTTTTTTTAACTTTAATGATAGGCTTATTGAAAAAGGGATTTGAATTAAATCATTTTGCATAAGAATTGCGTCTGAAGTTTCCATTGAAATATCTGTACCATTTCCCATTGAAAATCCGACATCGGCAATTGCAAGAGCTGGCGCATCATTAATCCCATCTCCAACCACAGCTATAGTTTCATATTCATTTTTAATTTTTTTTGCAATTTCCGCTTTTTCTTGAGGAAGTTTATTTGCATAAACTTCTTTAATTCCAATAGTTCTTGCAATTTCATTTGCTGTTTGAAAATTATCCCCTGTAACCATAATTGTGTGTATATTCATTTTATTCAACTTAGAAATAGCATCTATAGTATCATCTTTAATTTGATCTGATAGTGAAAAATAAGCTTCTAACTTATTATCTTTAGAGACATAGACTTGTGTTGAAACTGGGGGAATGCTATTTATTTTTTGTTGTATATCTAAATCCAATACCCTGTTTGTGACAAATTCCAATTTACCAATGCGCCATTCATGATTATTATAATAAACTTGTAATCCTTTTCCTGTGATATTATTTACATAATCAAGAGGTATTATGTCAACGTCATTTAAATGTTTTACAAGTGCTTGAGCTATAGGGTGTGTTGCTTCGTTTTCTGCTGATTTTAATATTTTTTTTAATTCTTTTTGTTCGACATTAGACATATAAAATGATTCCTGAACAGTAGGCTGTCCTATTGTTAGTGTTCCTGTTTTATCAAATATTATTGCTTTAACTTGATTGAGTACATCTATTGCATTTCCGCTTTTAAATAGCATATTTCGTCTTGTAGCACGACTGATTGCAGATAATGTTGCGGGGGTAGCGCTTGCAATCAGTGCACATGGCGATGCAACAGTTAATAAAACCATGCCCCTATAAAAAGCTTGTTCCCAACTCCAGTTCAATATAAATGGAGTCAATAAGATAAATAATGGCACACTAAGAAGTATTGTTTTGACATAAATACTTTCTATATTTTCTATAAAACTTGCAGTATGTGAAGGAGAAGATTGAGCTTCATCGACAAGTCGAATTATTTTTGAAAACAATGTATTATCGATATTTTTTGTAACTTGCATCTCAAAAGTTTCACCTTCGTTGAGAGTCCCTCCGATTAAATTTTCCTTGCTCTTTTTTTCAATAGAAATAGATTCTCCAGTTATAGCCGATTCATTAACGACAGCATATTCAGAAGTTAATTCACCATCTATAGGAATAGTTTCTCCCTTTGGCACTTGAACAAACATACCTATTTCCAACTCTTGTGTGGAAATAATATCAATTGTTCCATCTGTACTTATGTGTCTAGCGAGATCTGGTGTGATTTTTAAAAGTTCAGTTATTGTATTTTTTGTTTTTTCTTCAGCCATCTTTTCCATTGTTTCAGCTAAGGAGAATATAAATATCAACAAAGCTGCTTCCATCCAATAACCAATTACTGACGCACCAATTGCAGCTAAAATCATTAATAAATCAACATTGAAATGTTTGTCTTTAATTAATTCATTCAACCCTTCTTTTGCACTTAAGAATCCTCCAATGATAAAAGCTAATAAATAAATTTTGATAGAATAAGTAAATAAATCTAATGAGTTTAAAATAATTCCTACTAAAATTAAAAATGCACATATTATAGTATTGATTAGTGCAGCATGTTGTTTATACTTTCTAAACATATAAAGCCTCCCCAACAAATTATAATAAATCTAAATTACAATATAATATAGATCCCTTTTAATCTAATTTAAATACCGTTATCAAAGGATATTCATTCTCATTTGAGGATTGAAAATATTAG
>JAKDZT010000068.1 GCA_030462125.1 Tetragenococcus sp. | reverse complement strand
TTAGATCAATACGTTTACTGCTTCTTTCAATGTATAGTCGTTACCCGTATTGCCAGGAAAAATTACATAAGGTATATGGGGAAACTTACTTTCATTTTGCGTTTCCCAGACTGGAATACCTGGTTGAATTTGTCCCATCACATTCGCTCTTTTAACTTGTAAAGCTTTACTTCCAATGTCACTTGAAGTAATACCACCTTTAGCAACTATGAAACCAGGTGTGACTGAAAGTTTCCCAACTAGGGATTGCACACCATCTGAAATTTTTACCGATCTTTTTAATGCGTCTTCTTTCGTATCGTTTTCAACTTCTAATAATTTTCTTTTAGTAAATGTTACAGCGGTTTTTCCATTACGAATTAATTTTTCAATTTCGTTAACCACGCGATTTATTTCTTCCTGAAACTTTTCTCCTTCGATGACTAAATCAGAATTAAATTCTATAGACTCAACGTTTTCTAATTCTAGTAAATGATTTAATTGTTTCGTTGTTTTCTCTGTATGAGAACCAACAACCACAACTCCTCCATTATTAGCGTTTGTTTGTACCATCTCTTCTTTGGTGAGCAGCGGTCTTTCTGAAATTCCGCCCATTTCTTTTACTAAAGCGGCACCACTTCTAAAGATAAAATGTTTTCCTTGTGCTAGCGCCCGATATATAGCAATGACAGAAACTTTAATGTCGGTATTGGTAATGGCGTTGAGCACAATTTTATTATAGTTTTCAACTTCTAGTAATTGGTTGACAATCTTATCAATGTTTAAGGCTCTAATATCTTCCAAGCTAATAGAAACTGTGTTTTTAGCTTTATACTGTCCAGCAGTTTTTTCTTCCACATATTCTTTTAAGTCCGAATGAGAATAACCAAACGTTTTATCTTTTGCAAATTCCGTTTGTGCCGCAGGAATCAATTGCTCCCCATCAGCAACATAGTGAATGTCATTTATTGTATAACGTCCCCCTTCTTCAAAAAAGGGACAAATTATTTCCCCATCAATTTTATAACCTTCATTTTTCTCAACATTTTCTGTTAAAACTTCAGGTTCTAAAGGATAATGACCTCTTAGTGTAGAATCACTCCGACTGATCATAAGATACTCCTGGTCCAAACTGTTAGCTACTTTTGAAACCGTCTGAGCAATGTCATTATGAACTTGTGTTGTACGTTCTTCTGTCATACTTCGAGAGTTTGTAAGAATATAAAACAGTGGCTTATCTTCTTTAAAGCCTTCTTTAATAGACGCTTCATCCCAATTGGTAAAAACTGAAATATCGTGTACTGTTTGAACGCCCGTGGGATCATCATCTAAAACGACAATCTTCTTGTTCGACTGTTTCACTTCATCTTGTAACAATTGCTCTACTTTTTTATTATTTAATTCAGGATATTCATTCAACTTTTCAGTATTTATAATTTTTTCCATTATCATTCATCTCCTATCTACTTTTTATAAGATAACGCCATATATAATTGTCGAGACAATTACAATGATAAAACCAATACTGCTCTCGTATGGCAACAATTTCAGCCGCTCTTTTACTGACATATTCATCGCTCCTGCAGTTGCGTTAAATATAGAGCCATGCGGCAAGTTATCTAAAGCTATTGTACCCGCATGAAGCATTGCCCCACCAGCTAACGGGGAGATAGAACTTACAATAGTAGAAGAAAATGTTGACGAGGCAATCGTTGCACCAGTTGAAGCTGAACCAGTTGCTCCTGCCATAGCTACCCCTGCAATAGGAGCTAATAAGAATTGCGGTAAGTTTAAAGTAATCAATAATTCAGTCATAGTGTTTTGAAAATTAGAATATTCGATGATTCCTGCCAAAGTACCAGTTCCTACTAATAAAACAGCAACTGGCATCATTTTTTCTAATCCCACAGTCAAATATGACTTAAGATTTCTTGTTTTACCCATGGCAATAACACCTACGATTCCGCCAACAGGTAAAGCAACCAAGGGATCAACTTCTATTCCAAATAGAGGACGTA
This sequence comes from Tetragenococcus sp., assembly GCA_030462125.1. GTDB lineage: Bacteria > Bacillota > Bacilli > Lactobacillales > Enterococcaceae > Tetragenococcus. Next base: position 7,024 of record JAKDZT010000068.1, on the reverse strand, counting down.
TGGCTAGTAAGATAACAACTACGATGGGACCTAATAATGAAGCCCAAATTGAAGGCAATTCGCCAGTATTTTCTGCAGTACCTTCCTCTGAACTAGATCCTTCCTTATTGATATGTTTCTTTTCGATTAACTTACATAAGAATACGGTAGCAACTAAGCCAACCAATGCTGGTATAATGTTTGAAATCATTAAATGAAATAAATCTAAATCAAATCCTTCAGCCGTAGCAATTGTTTGAGGATTGGGAGATATTACCATGCCCGCTTTTTCTCCACCCATCAGCGCAAGCAATAAGAGAAAACTAGTATATCCGATTCTTTCCCCTAGCGCTAAAGCTATGGGAGCAACCGTAATAACCGCTACATCGCCAAAAACCCCAACTGCTGTCAAAACCAGGGTTGATAATGCGATTGCCAAAAGAGCTCTTTTCTCTCCAAATACTTTAACGATCGTATTCGCAATTCGTGTAGCTGCGCCAGATTCCATTAGAATACCCGCTAGTACACCAGCTGTTACGATTCTTAAAATGGTAGGCATAATTCCTTGAGCACCGGTGATCATCAATTCAACTGTTTCAGTAAGTGTTCCCCCGCCTAACAATCCACCTAATAACGCACCAGCTATCATACTATAAGCAGGCGTTACTTTTAATATGATTAATAAGATGGCCACAACGAGTCCAATTAATGCGCCTGTTGTTGATATAATCGGTTCCAATGTACGTCCTCCTTAGCTGTATCTAATTCGGGTCTACTACAGTATCAGCTAATTTTTCAAAATGATGAACAATCGCACTATGGTCTTTGTCTAGTTGGTTATCCACCTTCAACGATTGTAAAATCTCAAAAAGTTGAGCTGTATACGGTACGGGGACGTCCATCTCATGCGCAGTATTAACAACGTTTTTTATATCTTTATGATTAATTGAAATTTTTCCACCAGGAGCAAAATCACGGTTGATCATTTTGGGAGCTTTAGCGTCTAGCACCGTGCTACCAGCCAAACCTCCTCGAATAGCTTCATAAACTTTGTTAGGATCAGCTCCTGCTTTTTTAGCAAATACCAACACTTCAGAAACAACAGCGATATTATTATTTACAATAATTTGATTGGCTAATTTGGTGACACTTCCACTGCCAACTTCGCCCACTAAAATAGCTGAACCTCCCATGATATCAAAATAATATTTAAGCGATTCAAATACTTGTTCAGATCCACCTACCATAAAAGCTAAGCTACCATCAATGGCACCAGGTTCACCTCCAGATACCGGAGCGTCAATATATTCACAATTGGAGCGCTTACAATTTTCGTAGTTATTTTCTGCTTCAATAGTCGTTATAGAACTCATATCACAAAAAATCGTTCCAGCGTCTACATGATTGAGTGCTTCGTTTAAAACATCATTTACAATCTCACCATTAGGTAACATAGTAAAAATAACTCCACACTGCTTCCCTACTTCTTTCACAGATGAACTTGTAGCACCTAATTTTTCTAGTTCAGAAACAGCATCCTTATTTAGGTCATTTACTAATAAGTCCACATCTGCTTTACTTAAATTTACCGCCATCGGTTTACCCATAATTCCTAATCCAATAAAACCAACTTTTTTCATTATCTATTCCTCCATATATAGTATAGTTTTCCGTTAATTCTTCTTTTTAGTTTGTGATTATTAATTTTAGATACCGCTTCCTTTCCTTTCAATTCAAAATAAATGAAGGGCTTTCATTTTCACAAAAAGTATACCAGTATACCGGTATACTCGTCAAGAGAGTTTTCCAATCTTTTGAGTGAATTGCACGTACTAAAACAATAGGGTAAAATAAATTGACTAAGGAGGTGACTAGGTGTGAGTTATGAACCATTAGATCAAAAAGCCTATAAACATTTATTAAACATGATTTTAAATGATCAATTAGATCATAATACAATCTATTCAGAAACCAGATTATCAAAAGAATTAGAAGTTTCTCGTACACCAATGAGAGCTGCATTAAACCGTCTTACTCAAGAAAGATATATTGATGTCATTCCCAATAAAGGTTTTCAACTACATCGAATGACTGAAAAAGATGTCGTTGAAACATTCCAAATACGTTCTGCTATAGAAGGTTTTTGTACTTCTCATATCGCTAATGAATATGAAAACTATGGAAACTTATTTACTGAATTAGAAGAACTATTACAGCATCAAAGAAAAGTTATAAGTGAAAAAGGCACTATTGAAGAGTTCTTCAAATATGATCAAAAATTTCATCAATTGATTATTTCCTCCATAGATAATGAGACTTTCAACAAATTATTTAACCGCTATATTTTTACTATGCGGACTCTTGCCTTATCTTCATTGAGACACGAAGGACGAATGGAAGAAGCTTTGGAAGAACATACGAATATATTAAAGGCTATGAAAGATGGAGACAGATTCAGTGTTTATCCGGTAACGCTAAAACATATGGATAATCCTAAGAGCATTAACTTAGGAGACATCTTAAGCAAATAAAACTAGCTAGGAGGAATAACCCCTATAATTAAAAATTTAAAATGAACGCTAACCTCCTGTAATTTAACCTATAACTAGCGTATAATAAACGGATGAAATGCGTGAAAGATTTATTAGGAGGTAGCTATGAGTAAAAATAAAAGTAAAACAATCCGTACAGCAGATTTAATTTCTGTAGGAATTTATTCAGCATTATATTTTGTATTAGTTGGAATTGCTGAAATGCTGGTGGTCCTGCTTATTCCGGGATATTCCTATTCTTATTCTCCTGTTCTAGCAGCTTTACTGGCGGGAACAATCTTTATGTTAATGGCCGCAAAAGTTCCTAAATTTGGTGCTATTACGATTATGGGCAGTGTTTTAGGGATATTTTTCTTCTTAAGCGGGCTGTTTCCCTTTGCTTTAATTCCAAGCGTTATTTCTGCCCTACTTGCAGATATTATTGCTTATGCTTTCAAATATAAAAGCAAAATGGGGCTATTACTTAGTTATATTGTGTTTTCCTTCAATACGACTGGTCCAGTCATTCAATTATTATTTAGCCCCGATAGCTATGTGGCAAAACTTAAGGAACGCGGCAAAGACGCAGCGTATATTGAAAATGTTTTTGCTAACATTGCGGATTATACCGGAATCATTGTTTTCGTGTTGCTTATTATTGCAGCCGTTATTGGCGGCTTATTTGGTCAACGAATGATGAAAAAACATTTTAAAAAAGCAGGAATTGTCTGATGGCTTTTCATTTTGATCCGCGAACGATTCTTTATTTATTACTGATATCTCAAATCATTTTAATTTTAGATATCAGTATTTTTATCGAAGTAATCACGGTCGTTATTTTAATCTTTCCCTTTTTTATAAGTAAGCAGTCTAAATGGGGACTAGGAATTGGGATTGTGTATAGTTTGCAATTATTTATAGCCTTTGTTATTTTGCCCAACGTTAATAGTACTGTATTACTTTATCCACTTTCAATGGTTGCCAATGGATTTCGTGAATTAATTCCTGGGATGATCGTGGGAATTTATGCAATAAAACTAACACATTCAGGAGAATGGATCAGTTTATTTAAGAAATGGCATTTTCCTAAATTTTTTATTGTGCCCTTCTCCGTTATCTTTCGTTTTTTCCCAACAGCACGCGAAGACTATCGTCAAATCAGAAACGCAATGGCATTTCGAGGAATTGAAAGAGGTCCGGTTGCTTTTATTAAACAACCGATTCAAACTTTTGAATTTATATTAATCCCCCTGCTAATGAATGCAAGCCAAGTGGCTCAAGATTTAACCATTTCCGCTTTAACGAAAGGATTGAGTATTCCGGGGAAACAAACATCCATTATCAAGCTTCGTATGACTAAAGTTGATTTTATTTACATGGTTATTGCACTAGTTCCCATTATTATTTATCTAGGAGGAATATTTTGAAACAACTTGCCATCAATAGTGAAAACAGCTCCTTTCGTTTCCTGCATGCCGACGAGCCATTTTTAAAATCGATTGATCTAAAAGTCGCTCCAGGTGAGTGTGTGCTTATTTGTGGAAAAAGCGGCAGTGGGAAAACGACTTTTAGTCGCTTGTTAAACGGCATCAGCCCCAACTATATTGAAGGTGACTTGACCGGTCATGTTGAAACATGCGGATTAGTTGCAGGAGAAGCTACTATTGAGGAATATGTTCCGGTGGTTGGAAGTGTTTTTCAAAACCCAAAAACGCAACATTTCACTGAGAATACAACCTATGAACTTGCTTTTCCTCTTGAAAATGTTGGTAAGCCTTCCGAGCAAATTGCCAAGCGTATTGATGAAACAGCTAAAGAACTGGATATTGAATACTTGCTTGACCGTGATATATTCAAACTATCTGGTGGCGAAAAGCAGCAAATTGCTATGGGTTCTGCCAATACACTTCAACCTAAAGTGCTTGTACTAGATGAAGTGACGAGTAATTTAGATCACCATGCAGTAGAACAAATAAAAGCCATCATAAAGAAAAAAAAAGAGGAAGGCGTCACAATTATTCTTACAGAGCACCGCTTGGCTTGGACCAAGGATTTAGTTGACCGCTATGTGCTATTTGAAGAAGGCGAGCTAGTCCAAAAATGGGAAAGTGATGCGTTTAATCAACTGACAAATGACGAATTAGGACAAATGGGCCTTCGAGCCATGGATTTGTCAAAAAAACGTCAAACGCTAGCAGAAAAAGAACAGCTTTCTACAGTCTCCCAAGGTTCCTATTTACTACAAACAAAAGATTTAAGTGTTGGTTATGAAAAAAATTCACCCATCTTATCAAAGATTACTATTGGAATGAGCCAAAACAAAATTATAGGGTTCATTGGCACCAACGGTGTAGGAAAAACAACCTTGGCGAATACGTTAACGGGATTGTTAAAACCTTTAGCGGGAAAAATTTTATGGCAAGGTCAATCAATCTCCTCCAAAGAATTAGTGAAAAAAAGTTTTTTAGTTATGCAAGACACCAATTACCAATTATTTAGTGAGTCCGTTTCGGAAGAAGTTTTACTAAATGCGAAATACCCTGAACAAAAAAATCATGTATTAGAAAAATTTAATCTGTTGGACGTAGAAGAACGCCATCCTATGAGTTTATCCGGCGGTCAAAAACAACGAGTTGCCATCGCATCTGCCATGTTATCGGGAAAAAAATTGATCATTTTTGATGAGCCTACCAGCGGCTTAGACTATGTTAATATGCAACGTTTTGGTGAATTATTAAATATGTTGAAAGAAACAGAGGCGATCATAGCGATCATTACCCATGATGTCGAACTTTCCACTGAATGGTGCGATGAGATTATCAATTTTAACAATTTTTGATTTTAGCTAAATAAAAACATCCAAAAAGTGGAATTGCTTATTGGATGTTTAAAATTACACATTAATTTAATGGCTCCGATAAAGAGTCTGTTTTTTAACTAACGCCAAAACGTCTTAGCCGAAAACTTTTCAAAGAAACAGCTGGTTCTTTATTCATCAATAGATTGGCCAAACTTTCACCAATGCCGCTTGCAAATTTAAACCCATGGCCAGAAAATCCGCAAGCAACCATAACATTCGTGTATCCGGGCAGGTAATCAATAATAAAATCTTCATCCGGCGTATTCGTATACGTGCATACTCTGCCCTCTTCCATTACGATATCTTTTGAGAAATGTTCGCGTGCAAAATCAAGCGTCTCCTGCTCATCTTCCGGGTACGTTCCAAAGAGCGCCAGTTCTCCTGAGTTATCTATAGGTCGTCCTCCATCATGCCTTCCGATTTTTAATCCTTTTCCATCCATATCTGGAAATCCATAATATGTGCTTTCTTTACCAATATATCCCCAACCAGGAAACGTTCCTTCTTTATAAAGCGATGGTTCCGTGGAGCTAAACCAGGAAAACGTCTTACGAACCGGGGTAATAGGTAGCGTCACATTAAGCAAATTTGTCACTTGGTTTGTTCCTTTTCCAGCGGTAATAAGCAATTTCTTACCAACAAGCTCCTCGTTCTCTAGTTTCACAATAACTTGATCCTTTTTGGCTTCAATCGATTGAACGTGGCTGTTTGTGTACAGATCAGCACCATTTTTTTCCGCTAATGTTCGATAGGTTCGAATGATATTTTCACTAAACAGCACGCCTGAATTTTTTTCAAAATAACCAATAAGTCCTTCGCTTAATTGAAAGCCTGGCCAGCGATGGTTAATCTCTTCTGCTGTCATTACTTGCAAAGGCAATTGGTACTCTCTTGCCGATTTTTCAACAGTATCTAAAAATTTATTGCCTTTAGGCCCGAAATTAAGTACTCCTGTTTTTACAAAAATTGGAACTTCGGTTTTCTCATCCAATTCTTCCCATAATTTTTGCGCGTGTAATGCCAAAGGAACATAACTGCTTCCTTCTCCATAAGCATGACGTATTAACCTTGTTTTCCCATGATGAGAGCCTGCTTCATGCGGCGGATCAAAAGCATCAACCATAGCAACTGTCTGCCCTGATTCTGTTAAATAATATCCAGCAGCCAGCCCCATAGAACCCGCTCCTATAATGATTATGTCGTATAACATTTTCCATCGCCCCTTGTTCATTTATTCAGCAGTTTGCTTACCTAAAAACTCGATTGTTTTACAGCCCTCACATATTTACTTTTCTCATCATGGGTTGAATCACTTTTTATCTCAAGTTTCTGCTACATATTCAAACATTAATCAAACCGCAAATACTTGTCAATACAAAATAAAACACCCAAAAAGCTATTGTATTTTTTGAATGTTAGAAAGAACCTATTAGAATTTACTAACTAAATGTACAGGTTTAACGATTGATTTTCTTCTTTGTCATCTACAATTTTACATTAAAAATTTCTTGCTTATCCCTTTTTTGACTTTTACCGCCGCTAAGCACACCACAATACAAAAACAATGAGGCTATTTACAATTAAGAACAGTAGATTAGAAAAGTAGTGGGGTTAACTGCACTTTTTATCACAAAAACTGGGATTTTTTGCTGAA
>JAKDZT010000067.1 GCA_030462125.1 Tetragenococcus sp. | reverse complement strand
TCTGTCGTTGTTATTAAGTAAAGAACAATACAAGAAGTTTTTATGGCCGGTGTTAGTGGGGTTAATTTTATGGTTTTGTACGCCCTTACGTCCGGAGGCTTTATCTGCTTCAGCGTGGCAAATGTTGGCCATATTTGTGGCCACCATCGTCGGTTGTATCACACAACCCTTGCCTATTGGTGCTGTTTCCATCATTGGTTTTGTCACGGCAACTTTGACAAAAGTTATTGATATTGATACAGCAGTATCTGGATTTGGGAACAGTAGTATTTGGTTAATTGCCATGGCCTTCTTCATTTCACGTGGCTTTATCAAAACAGGACTTGGAAGAAGAATCGCCCTTAATTTTGTTTCCTTATTTGGCAAGCGAACACTAAGATTAGCGTATTCTATCATTGGAGTGGATTTGGTTTTAGCACCAGCCACCCCAAGTAACACGGCACGTGCGGGCGGTGTTGTTTATCCCATTATCCAATCTTTGGCAGATGCCTTTCATTCCAGTCCAAAAGATGAAACGCGTAGAGATATGGGGGCCTTTTTGGTATTTACAGAATTTCATGGCGATATTATTACTTCAGCCATGTTTTTGACCGCAATGGCGGGTAACCCATTAGCACAAGCATTTGCTAGTGATGCGAATATCGATATTAGCTGGATGTCTTGGTTCTTAGCGGCTTTACTTCCCGGGGTTATTTCCCTCATTCTCATCCCCTTTTTAATTTATAAAATGTATCCGCCCAAGATTAAAGAAACACCGAATGCGAAACAATGGGCGAATGATCAATTGAAAGGTATGGGGGATTTTTCCCTTCCAGAAAAAATCATGAGCGTCATTTTTATTTTAGCGCTGATTTCCTGGATGACGAGCAGTTTAACCGGTATAGACGCTACTTTGACAGCATTTATCGCGTTAGCTTTGTTGCTAATAACCGGGGTTTTAAATTGGCAGGATGTTTTAAAAGAGACAGGTGCGTGGAATACCTTAACTTGGTTCTCCGTTTTAGTCATGATGGCGACGCAATTAAACGAGTTAGGCTTTATTCCCTGGTTTAGTGAATTAATCGTTTCTAGTTTAGGGAATATGAATTGGTTCCTTGTTTTGTGTTTATTGCTTGTGATCTATTTTTATAGTCATTATCTATTTGCTAGTGCAACCGCCCACGTCAGTGCGATGTATGCCGCATTATTGAGTGTGGCTTTGGCAGCTGGAGCTCCTGGACAACTAGCCGCATTGATGCTGGGATTCTTTGGTAGCTTGATGGGATCAACCACCCATTATTCAACAGGACCTGCCCCAATATACTTCAGCTCAGGGTTCGTTACTCAGTCCGAATGGTGGAAAATGAATTTTGTCTTGGGGATTGCCTATATTATCATTTGGATTGGCGTAGGAAGCCTATGGACAAAAGCCATTGGTATTTGGTAATAAAATTGAGTATGCCTGGATTCCATCCTATCGCCTATATTACCCTAACTAAAAAGGATGAACCTTTTACTTATCGGTTCATCCTTTTATGATATTATTTATATATCACCATTTTATAATCCCATCAATTTAATAATGGAATAATCCAAGTAGTCCAAAGATAACTAAAGGGCATTGCTAATACCATCGCGGGGATCATATCTGCAATTGGAAATTCGATGAGTTTTACCATCCTAAACCCAGTAGCGATCATTAGAAAAGCGCCTGCAGCTCTAAAATCCGCCACCATATCCGGGGTTGTCATTGGAATAATAACTTGTGCTAACATAAAAAGTAAAATTAATATAATAAATTGCGGAACAGCGATGACAGAGATAACATAGCCAATATTAGCCGCAAAAATAGCCGCAGTGAATAAATCTAAGATTGATTTAGAAAGTAGAATGGTGTGATCTCCAGTCATCCCTGCATCAAGTGCTCCATATATTCCTGTACCACTTGCACAAAACAAAACAATGGCAGTCACTAGTAAAGAAATATATTCATCGTTTGTCATCCCATGTTCGAAATTATTTTTGAATATGCTTCCTACAGGTTTTTGCATCGTCATTCCTGCTTTATCAATCCATTTACCTAATTTAAATACTAAGCCTATCCCAGTCCCTAGAACAACCGCAAAGACTACCGCAGGCATATTTTGCATCTCATCAAGTGTAAAAATTCCCATTGCCATTGAGCAAAGGCCAAAAACGTAAGTAATTTGTGTTTTAAATTCAGCACTAAGATACTTTCCCACTAAAGTTCCGATAATTCCTCCGATCAATACAGATGAGGAATTGATAATAACTCCATAAGGCATGTGGTACCTCCCAGCTTTCTATTCATTTTTTCTATTCTTCAACATTTGGCGTGCCATAAGTATGGAATGTTGACACAGTTTTATTGCCCCATGCCTGTCCTTTGGATCTATCTACTTCGTCCCAAGAAATAACTTCCCAGTCAGGCTCTAAAACAGAATAGCCGCCCGAGGCTAATTCGACACGTGTTCCGCCTGGTTCATATACATAAACAAAGTAAGTCTGGTTAATTGTATGCTTGCTTGGAGCAAATTCAATATAAACGCCATAATCATTAAATATATCCGCAGCATGTGCGACATCTTGAAAATTTTCTACTTCAAAAGCTAAATGATGGAAACGTCCTTGCGACCCAGTTTCATCTTTTGTATACACGACCTCGTATGATTTATTATTCGGACTATACCAGACCCCTGGACGCGAGCCATCGGTAAATTGTAGTTGTTCTGTCAACCGCATACCAAGCGTATGTTCCATCATACCTCCATCAGCAGCTGGGTTTGATGATAAGAAATTAACATGATCTAATTTCTTTACGCCAATGGCTGTATTGGGATGTTTCTGAGGTTGATTTTTATATAGAGGTTTTTGTTCGTCAGAAGGAACAAAACGCGTAGTTTCATAATATAATTCTTGTAGATGACCATCAGGTCCTTGAAATTGGTACGCCTTTCCATGTCCATAGTCACCATCAATCCAGCCAACACCATAACCAGCTTCTTTCAAAGCATTCGCGCGACGTTCTAATGCTTCAACGCTTGAAGTGCGCCAAGCTACATGGCCAACGCCAGCTTTTTCTGATGATGTTAGAATCAACGAGTATAATTGATATTCATTATAACAACGTAAATATACTGAGTTATTCGTACGATGAACTTCGCTAAGGCCTAATATATCTGTAAAAAATTTGGTACTTTCTTCTAATTTTGGTGTTAATATTTCTGTATGACCTAAATGAGCAATTTCATGAGTTGTATAGCTTTTCATAGGAATCTCCTTTTCTTTTAGTAATCAAAATCGTTTGCAAAAATTCTATTATAAATTTCACTACTTAATTTTTGAAAATCATCCCCTACTTTTTTAAACGCGTTTAGAAGCCTTAAGTTAATTTCTAAATAACGCCATTTTCTCTCAATAACTCATCGATGTCGGGTTTGGTAATCTTTCCATTTTCAATTTCTAATCTGCGGTTTTCTTCATAAGCCAATTTTTGTTCAGTTCCCTCAATAATTTCATCCGCTAATTCTGGTGGAATAACCACGACTCCATTTTGATCACCTACAATATAATCGCCTGGCATTACCACAATACCACCACAACTAATGGGGTAGTTGATTTCTCCAGGTCCATCTTTGTCTCCTACTGAAGGCGAAATCGCTTTAGCAAAGACTGGATATTGTTTTTCAATCAATTCATCAATGTCGCGTATAGCGCCATCAATGACAATCCCACCTATATTTTTTTTAAAAGCGGAACTCGACATTAAATCACCTAATATCGAGTAATCTGTAGTGCCACCGGTATCAACAATGATAATATCTCCTTCTTGTGCTAAATCAATCGCTTTATGCAGCATTAAATTATCTGCTGGCCGTAGTTTCACTGTAATCGCTGGACCAGCTAAAGCAACACCAGAGGTTACAGGTTTAATAGCTGAATCTAAAGTATTGAATTTACGCAAGCCATCGCTTAATGGAGGTGTTCCATATCCTCTTAATTTATCAAAAATTTGTTTGTTTTTGGGACGCTCAATATCCTCACCAATTCTGAAACCAAATTTACCTTTACTCATCTTTTCACCTTCTAACTTTCATTTAAACCAACTCGTCTCCTGCAACAGGGTAGAAACTCGCAAAACTTTCTGCATATTTATAAGTACTATTTCCAGAAATTCTTCTTAAATGGTTTCCGCGCATACTTCCACGATCTGTATAGTAACTAATTAAATGTTTTTGTCCTTCAAAACATTGCATTGCTTCAACTTTTTTATCAAACACATCCGTAATATCAACGATTTGATCTGGGACAAAGCCACTAATTTCCGTTTGATGCGGTTCGAAACCAAAAATACGCATTTGTTTTACAGAAGGCAAATTATCTAGTTCCACACCGGTTGAAGTTGCTTGTACGCTTGCCTGCCACACAAGCTGTGAGATATTATTATGATCTGGATTTAAAACGTCATTCTTATCATGAGTGATAATAATGTCGGGTCTCGTACGACGGATCGTTGCCACAATGTTATCTTCTAATTCACGCGTAATGTCAATCGGATAATCAACTAAATCCCAAAATTCAATATTGTTAATCCCTAATATTTCTGCGGCTTTCTCTGTCTCTTTGCGACGACTTTCTTCTACTGAATCATAAGTTTGTCCGCCCTTTTTCCAGATATCGTTTGATTCACCACGAACACCAAATGTCATTACAACTACGGATACTTCTGCACCATTTTCAATGTATTTTGCAATGGTTCCGCCTGATCGCCAAACATAATCTGCTGCATGTGCACTAAAAACGAGCAATTTTTTTCCTTTGATCATTTTATTCTCCTATCTATCATTTTGTTTATATTGTTGAACAATAATGGGTTACAAAATTATAGTAAACGATTACAATTAGATTGTCAATACCATTTGCTTTGTTCAACAATAAAGCGCTATATTGACAGGGTAAATGGGATGAAGTAATATCTAATTGTTGAACAATATCGGAAAACTTTATTAGGAGAGAAGATAATGGCAAAAAGAAAAGTAATTAAAATTAGTGGTTCTGAACATGATAATCCAATTCCAGCAGCTGTAAAAATCGGAAATATGGTGTATACTTCTGCAATTATCGGTAACCATCCCGAAACTGGCCAGATCCCAGAAACTGTTGAGCAAGAAATCACTTTTATTTTTCAATACATGGAAGAGATTATGAATAAAGCTGGTGGTTCAACAGATGACATTGCTCATTTGTCGGTTTATGTTATAGATAGAAAATTGAAACAAAAGGTTAATGTTGAATGGCTCAACACATTCCCTAACCCTGATGATAGGCCTGCTAGACACACAACTGTGAAGGATTTAAAACCAGGAGTTAACGTACAAGTCGAAATGGTTGCTGTGCTTTAAATGAGCATGATTGTTACAAAATCATAAGATGAATTCATTCATTAAAAATTTCCAGATAAAAAGAACCTCATTTTATTTCGCGTTTGAGGTTCTTTTTATTACGTATTTATTAATAAACGACTATAACTGATAATTGTATCTCTTACACTATAAATATGCTCTTTGGCTTTTTGGGCAGCAAGGTCTCCATCATGTTTTGTTACTGCATCTAAAATAGCCTGATGTTCTTGTAGTGTTTTTTCTGTTCTTCCAGGAATTAAGATCGTTTTGAAATTATAATTAGAAAGCCGGTTTTTTAAATCTCTCACAACTTCAACAGCTATTGTATTATCACATTTACTATATATTACCTCGTGAAAGGCCGTATTCAATTGAGGGTGATCCTGGTAAGCATCTTTTTCGATGTTACTCTTCATTTTCGAATAGATAGCTTCCATTTCATTAAGATCTTTTTTTGATAAGTTAGGCGTTGTTTTTTTTAATATATATTCTTCTATTTCTGCTCTTAAATCAAGTATGTTAACAATATCATCAAGGACCAAAGTCGCAACTTTCGCTCCTTTATGTGGCTCTATCGTCACTAAATTTTCTTTTTCCAAAAGAGACAAGACACTTCTTATGGTATTTCTACTGGTTTCGTATTTTCTAGCTAAATCTGCTTCAGTCAGTTTTTCATTAGGGAAATACTGACCTTTTTGGATAGCTTCTTTTAAATGTTTATAAATTGTCGTTGACTTTGATTCTTTCATATTATCCTCCATCATTAACCTTAACTAAATAAAATTATTCTGTATCTTTAGTAATGTACATAAATCTTTTTTCGTAGTACATACCAACCTCTGTTTGAAACGATTTCAACTTAACTATATCATAGTCCTCTATCCGTTAGTTTCAAAGCATCCAGTGAAAACTCCTTCTAAAAAGTAAAGAGCTACTTCTGCTTTATGATAAAAAAAGTTCATATGTATCTATAATTATATCAAAAGAAGTTACGTTTAACATCATTCATTCCTGCTAAACAGAACTGTTTGCAGAAATAAGCTCGCTGAACTTTTAAATAATTATTCACCATTTCTATACTTTTCAACCAGAAAAGGAGAGGGAGCAAATTCTCTCACCTCCCCCCCTTGTTCTATTTTTACTTATTCTTTTTATTTATCCAATCTGTAGATAGATCCATCGCTGCTCGTGCTGCGTTTGTCTGATCCAGTGAATTTATCATAACAAAATCATGAATGGTTCCTTGAAAACGTGCTTGAGTTACTTCTACCCCTGCTTCTCGTAATTTTCGTGCATAGGCTTCACCTTCATCACGTAAAACATCTGCTTCTGCCGTTAAAATCATAGCTGCAGGTAAGTCTTTTAATTCTTCTTCTGAGGCTCTTAAAGGAGACGCTGTGATTTGATTTCTCTCGGATTCATCTGTCGTATACTGATCCCAAAACCACTTCATTCCCTCTTTAGCTAAATAATACCCTTCTGCAAATTGTTTGTAAGACTCTGTATCGAAATTTGCATCTGTCACAGGATAATATAAAAGTTGTTGTTGGATCGGGACTCCGTTACGTTGTTTCGTCAGGAGCGTCATAACAGCCGCCATATTACCGCCAACTGAGTCTCCTATCACAGTCATACGATCTACGTCCATGCCTTTTTCTTTTGCTAGATCAGGCAATTGTTGTAAGATAGCATAATTTTGTTCAATCGCTGTTGGATATTTTGCTTCAGGAGAACGACTGTATTCTGGAAAAATCACAATTGAATGGGTACGCACAGCTAGTTCGCGAACTAGTTTATCATGTGTATTAGCACTACCAAAAACCCATCCGGCGCCGTGAATATAGTAGATGACAGGCAATTCCTCTGTACTACCTTTTGGCCTCAAAAAGCGAACGTTAATTTCTCCCCATTGACCTGCATCCATTATTTGATCCTCTATATCGACTTCCATTTTTTCTACTGGTGATTCTTGGACTTTTTCTAATAAATCACGTCCATCTTTAGGCGGTAACTCATAAATACGTGGGTGTTCTGCATTTGCTTCACTGAAATCAATAGCAGCTTTTTCCAACGAAATTCTCTTTGTCATCATAAAATCCTCCTAAAGGTTATTTAAAACATTTATAAATGTTTTAATAACACAATATTATCATTGTCTAGCATTCTAGCAAAGGATGTTGATTATCCCTCAAACATGACCTTAAACTATTGTTTTTCCTTAGCGAAAAATATGCCAGACAAAAAACATTTCTTAGTTATTTTTAGTTTCCAATTTCGTTTTTTAATAGCTAAAAATTGTTCCTGCGACTAACATGCTTTACATACTACCAAAAATATAATATATTTACCTTGTAAAACAAGCTAGCGGTAAAGGAGAATAAATCATGTCTGATAAAGTTAGCTCTCAAATGCTTAAAGGCGTATTAACAGGCAGTATATTACTGTTGCTTTCTAAAGAAGAACTATATGGGTATAAATTAAGTGAACAATTAGAACAATTCGGGTTTACTGAGATTTCAAAGGGGACAATTTATCCGTTATTGCTATCGCTAGAAAAAAAGAATTTAATTGTCGGAACAATGCGCCCTTCCGATAACGGACCCAAAAGAAAATATTACTCACTTACAAAGAATGGATATGAAGAAAAGAATGCTTTTTTAAGCCAGTGGACCGTCTTAAAAAATAATGTAGATAGACTAATAGAAAGGACTGAAGGTTATGAAGACCAATGAAATTATTGAAGAAAATACGAATTTACAAAATTATCTCACCAAAACAAATGAAAAATATTATGGAAATCTACTTACTTATGTACGCGCAAAGTCATTGTTTCGAGATGAACAAAAGTCAGAACAATTACTGCTAGACATTTTACAAGACCTAGTAGAAGCACAAAAAAGCAGAATGACCGCAGAAGAATACTTTGGCAAGAACCCTAAACAAATCGCAGACGAAATTGTCCGTAATCTTCCAATAAATCCAGCTAGTACATTAAAAACCATTCTTTATAGCTTAGGTGCTTTTTTGCTATTTGCATTGTTGCCTGAACTCATTTTTCCTACTGAAGGATTTGATATAGGAAGTTTCCTGATTACCGGCGTCTACACCATGCTATTCGTTTTAATCGCCTTATATCTTTTGGGATATTCTGTTTATCGTTACCAATCAAAACTAATCAAAGTAGTTTCCAATATTTTATTTGCTTTAGGTATTGCAATAGGTGTAGGACTATTAACTTTGATATCTACTCCTTGGAGAATTAATTTAAGTGGTAGAATGGGTGTATTTGTTATTTGTTTGACTATGGCTTGTCTGATCTATTTATTTTACAGAACGAAAAACAAAAGATTATGGAGCCCGTTTATTCCCCTTGTTTTAATAACAGGGTTAAGTGGGATCGCTTCTAGGACAAATAAACTATATACTATTTTTTCTATAACGCAGGTGGAAAAAGGCATCGCAACAGCCTTAATATGTGGTCTAATACTACAAGGTTTATTAATTGTTGTTCATTTCAAAAAGAAATAACTTTATGTTGGAAAAGCTACTTAATTGTTGTTCCGTCATCAGTCTGTTAGACTTAACTTATAATAATTGATGAAACAGCTGCTCATACAACAAAATGGAGGGATTATTTTGCGTTTAAAAAATCATAAAGTTATCTCGTTGGT